>JAOPYU010000222.1 GCA_025964455.1 Thermoleophilia bacterium
TCGCGGCGCGCCGCGAGGACGACGCTCGCGTCAGCACCCTCGAGCTGTTCTTCGACCTCGTGTTCGTGCTTGCCCTGACCCAGTGCACGGCCTTCATGGCGAACGACCCGACCTTTGGCGGCATCGCGCGCGGCGTGGTCGTGCTGGCGCTCATGTGGTGGTCCTGGGTCGGGTACGCCTGGCTCACGAGCGCGGTGGACCCGGAGCGCCTCACGGTGCGGCTCCCGGTGTTCTCCGCGATGGCGGCCTTCCTTGTGGCATCGCTCTGCATCCCGACGCTGGCGAGCGGCAGCGCGTGGATCTTCGTCGGCTCGTACTCGGTGGTGCGCGTTGCGCAGATCGTGCTGTTCGCAGCTGGCAGTCGCGACGATCCGAACCAGCACCGGTCCGTCATGTTCCTGGCAGGGAGCACCGCGGTCGGCCTCGGCGTGCTGGCCGTCGGCGCCACCTTCGACGACCACACGCGGTTCGCGGTCTGGGCCCTCGCCGTGCTGTTCGACATGGCTGGTCCGCTGTTCCTCGGCGCCGACGGGTGGAAGATCTCGCCGGGCCACTTCGCCGAGCGCCACGGGTTGATCCTGCTCATCGCGCTCGGGGAGTCGATCGTCGCGATCGGCGTCGGGGCGGGCTCCGACGTCGATGCAGGCGTGGTGGTCGCGGCCGTGCTCGGCATGGTGGTGGCGGCCTGCATGTGGTGGGTGTACTTCGACGTGCTCGCCCACTCGGCGGAGCGCCGGCTGCGGGAGGCGACCAAGGGCCGGCACCAGAACGAGCTGGCGCGCGACGGCTACTCGTTCCTGCACTTCCCGATGGTCGCCGGGGTCGTGATGGTAGCCCTCGGCATGAAGAAGACGCTCGCGCACGTCGAGGATCCGCTCAAGCTCGAGACCGGCTTCGCGCTGCTCGTCGGCGCAGGCGTCTACCTGCTTGGTCGTGCGTGCTTCGGGCGGCGGCTCATGGGGGCTTGGTCCTGGGACACGGTCGCCGCGCCGTTCGTGCTCTTCGCGTTGGTGCCCGCGGCGCCACACATGCCAGCGCTCGCGATGCTCGCCATCCTCGCCGGACTGCTCGTGCTCGTCGTGCTCTACAAGCTGCGCCACTACGCGGCGCGGCGGTCCGTCGTGCGCGAGCATGCGCTCACACCCCACTGAAGACACCACGGCGACCCGATGCCGAAGCACCGAGCCGCCGTGGCGACAACGCAGTGGCTGAGGTTCAGCCGAGCTTCTTCTTGACCTTCTGGACGGTCGGAAGCGCGTTCTTGGCCTTGGCGAGCGGTCGCGCCTTCAGCTGCACCGATGCGGGCTTCGCACCGATGGTGATGGTCTCGCCGGTCGCGGGGTTGCGGCCCTCGCGCGCCTTGGTGGCGGCCTTGAGCTTCACCTCGAGCTGCACGAGGCTGCCGAGCTTGAACTTCTCGGCGTTGTTGATCTCGCTGAGGATGGTCGCCTCGAGCGCGGCGAGGACATTCTTGATCTCGGCCTTGGAGAGTTCGGTCTCCTCGGCGAGGTGTGCGACGAGCTGGGTCTGGGTCAAGGGCATGTGTTGGTCCACCTGTAACGGTTGATAGATGTCGATGATCCTAGTGGTCGCACCTGCGCGCGTCGGCCCCGAACGCTGTCAATCACGCAATTCGGGCCCGAAAACGCCTGATTTCGGAGGTCTGCGGGGGCCACTCGGCGTGTGGGGGGCCGACATCGAGGGCAAGCGCACGCCATGATCCCTGCCCCTCCAGCCAGCGCCGACAGCACTGGCGACTCCCCAGCGCCCGACTTTCGTGCCCTGTTCGAGGCGGCGCCCAGCCTCCTGCTCGTGGTCACGCCCGGCCTGGAGATCGCCGCGGCGAGCGACGCCTTCCTTCGGGCCTCGATGACGGAACGCGCCGAGATCCTGGGGCGCAGCATCTTCGACGTGTTCCCCGACAACCCCGACGACCCGGATGCGTCTGGCGAGCGCAACCTGCGCGCTTCGTTCGAGCGCGTCATCGCCACCGGCGTCGCGGACACGATGGAGCTGCAGAAGTACGACATCCGCAATGACAGCTCCGGCGAGTTCGAGGAGCGCGTGTGGCGGCCGCGCAACATGCCGGTGTTCGGTGACGATGGTTCGCTCGCGTACATCCTCCAGCATGTCGAGGATGTGACTGACATCGCTCGTCTGCAGGCCAGTGGCGACCAGCTCGAACACGATCTCGACGAGGTACGCGAGCCCGCGCGGATCGCCGCGGCGGAGTATCGACGCGCGCTGCTCGACTACACGCAGCTCGTGCGCCATCGGCTCGCGAATCCGCTGACGGCGATCACGGCCGGCGTGTCGACGCTGCGCGACCTGGACGCGGTCATCGACACCGAGACACGCCTCGAGATCCTCGATGCCATGTCGGAGACCGCGGCGCGCCTCGAGCGAGCCGTGCTGCATCCGGAGCTCGACACCGGTGTGGAGGCGGAGCTCAAGGCGATCCCCGAGGTGGACGCGGACCTTGCCGGCCTGATCGAGGTCGTGGCGGTCAAGGCCGAGCAGCACTCACGCGAGATCAACCAGAAGCTGGCCGATCAGCTCCAGGACTTCGGTGCCCGCACGGTCGAGGTGTTCTGCGAGTGCTGGGCGCCGCAGTGCAAGGGCACGATGTCCCTGCGCCTGCGCGACTACTACTCGATCCACCGTCGCGAGGACCAGTTCGTTATCTGCCCGGGCCACGACCTGCCATCGATCGAGGACGTGGTCGAGCGCACCGACGAGTACTGGGTGGTGCGAAAGACCCCCGAGGCGATGCAGGCGGCAGCCGACGATGACCACTGACGAGCTGTTCACGAACGCCGTGGGGGAGTGGGAGGGCGACTACCGCCTGTGGCTTCGCGGCGGCGAGCAACCTGACGCGGAGAGCGCGACGCGCGCGACGGTGACGTCCGAACTCCACGGCGGCACCTTGCTGCTGCGCTATGACTGGCGCTACGAAGCACGCGGCCAGGCGGGGCTGGCCATCATCACGCGAACCGGAGACGGTGGCATCGAGATGGGGTGGAGCGACACGTTCCACTCCGCGACCGGCGTGATGCACAACGACGCCGTGGGCACCGCCGCCACGGTGTACGCGACCTACGGCCCGGCTGATGCTCCCTGGGGCTGGCGCACCGAGTTCAAGATGCCGAGCGCGGACGAGCTGGTCATCCGTGCCTACAACATTCCGCACGGGCGTCCAGAAGCGATCGCCACCGAGGCGAGCTACCGCCGGGTCGGCTAGCTCCCGGAGAGCGATGGGGCTCGTTCGCGAGCGGCTCCTGCGGCTCGATCGAGGAACTCGACGATCGGAGCTGCGCTCGCCTCATCCACGAGGGCCATCGCCTGCACCGCGTCTTCGAACGCCATCACCGGGTGCATGCCGCGCTTGGTTCCGCTGACCAGGCTTCGGCCATCCTCGCTCGGGTGGCGGAAGACCTGGGCGTGTCCGCTCTGGACGAGGCCGTCCAGGGCATCTGTCACCACGCTCCCGGGCAGTTCGGCCGCCCTCGCGAGCTCATCCGGCGAGAGACACCCCGTGGAGAGCACCAGGAGGACGTGCTGCTGCTCAAGGGTCAGCGTCACGCCGTCACCCCATGCGCGGTCCATCTGCTCGTAGGCCAGGAACAGGTCGCGAAGGGCGCGCTCGGTCTCGGGATGCGCATTCATGCGAGCTCCTCGGCGACGTCGCCCCCGGGTCCCGTCTTTTCGATGATCCAGTACCCGTCGAACCGCTCGACGGGCTCCTCAGTCGCGGGCAGCACGTGGTCTGGCAGGACCACGTACCACCGCGGATTGGAGCGCACGCGCGCGTACTGCTGCGGCGAGATGCTGATGTCCTGGTCACATTCACTGACCGCGCACTCGCACATGACCGCGAAGTCGCCGCCAGACCGCTCGCCGCGGAAATCCTCGACCGCGATGGTCATGCGCTCGTTCATCGCGCGAAACCGCGATTCGTTCTGGGCGACTCGTCGCGCCTGCTCGGTGTCCATCGTCTCGCTCCGCAGCTGTGGCACAGTGCCCAAGCTACCGAGCGAGGCGGTGCAGCCCCGCGCCATGACGCTGCCGCACAGGGGGCGACAGCCAGATTCAGCCCAGAGCCACAGACTAGCGTGAATTTCTAGCCACGTCGAAACGCGTGCCCGGTTAGCCGGCCCACCAGTCGCGCAGGCCGTCCACATCAGCGCGCGGATCGTCCCCGAGGTTGGGTGCGCCGATCACGAACAGCTCGAGTCCATCCGCGCCTGCTTCGTAGCCGCGCCACACGCCGGGCGCGACACGGACCGCGTCCCACTCGCGCAGCTCCACGATCTCGTCGTCGAGCTTCATGCGCCCGCTCCCGCGCAGCACGACGTAGACCTCTTCCTGTGTGCGATGCGTGTGCCCGTACGGGAACCGGTAGTTCGGGGGGATGCGCTGGTAGCCCAGGCCGGACTGCTCCAGGTGCAGTGCGGCGGTCGCGAGCCGGAATTCCAGGTCGGGGCTCCCGTCGAAGTTGGAGCCGACGTCGTCGACGTCAGTCTTGAGGTTCGTGCGGGTGAACGACATGTGCCGAGACTACCGGGCGCCGGCGCGCACGATCGAGGCCCGGCGAATGAGGTGGTCGCGCTCGGCGACATCTGTCGCGCGACGAGCGGCCTCGGCGTACGCATCACCGGCGGCCGGGAAGTCGCCGTCGAGCTCGAGCAGGTAGCCGCGCACGGCGTGCCACCGCTGCCGATCGCCGATCACGGCGTGCAGGCGCTCGACCTCGCGCAGGCCGGCGCGCGCACCGAGCGCGTGACCAACGGCAACGGCCCGACCGAGCACTGCCGCCGGATCCTTGTGATCGGGATCGTCAGTCAGGGCGACGAGGTCGTCGTACCAGGCGAGCACCTGCGGCCAGTCGGTCTCCTCGATCCGTGCGGCGTCGGCATGCAACGCAGAGATCGCTGCCTGGATCTGGTAGCGACCTGGCGGCCGCTCGGGGGCCTGGGCCGCGAGCGCCGACTGCAGGATGTGGACCGCCTCCGCGATCTGGCGTGTGTCCCAGCGACTCCGGTCCTGATCCGCAAGCGTGACGATGTTGCCTGCCGCGTCGAGGCGCGAGGCGCCGCGTGCGCGGTCGAGCAGCATCAGCGCGAGCAGTCCGCGGGCCTCCGGCTCGTTCGTGGCGAGGTTGAGCTGGCGTGTCAGTCGCAGGGCCTCGCCGGGAACGTCGATCCGTCGTGCGTGTGCGACCGTGTGGAGCAGGTACAGAACGCGCAGCACGACTGCGAGATCACCGGGCTCACGCAGCCTCCGGCCGCGCAGGGCGCGCTTGGCGCGGACGATCCGCTGCGCCATCGTCGCCTCCGGCACGAAGAACGCATCGGCGATCTCCGTGGTGGTCAGCCCGCCCACCGCGCGCAGTGTCAACGCGATCTGCTGGGCGGGCGGCAGCTCCGGGTGGCAGCAGCAGAACAGCAGGAAGAGCGTGTCGTCCCCGATGTCCGAGCTGGTCGACGCGGATCCCTCCGGCGCTTCGCGATGTCCGCGCTCCTCTCGCCCGCGCCGCGCCGCATCGCGGCGGCGCGCATCGACCAGACGCCGCATCGAGACGGTGGTGAGCCAGGCCGCGGGATCCTCGGGCGGGTGCTCCGGCCAGGTGCGCAGGGCATCGAGGAGCGCCTCCTGCAACGCATCTTCGGCGGCGTCGAAGTCCTCGCCGCGACGGACCATCCCGGCGAGCACCTGCGGGACGAGCGCGCGCAGCACACGCTCGTCCCCCGGCAGGCTCACCGCATCGGGCTCCACATGACCTCCCGGACATCGATCCACTCGTGCAGAGGCACGCCACCCGGTCCCGGCTCCGAGGAGATCCACGACGCGATCTCGAGTGCGCGTTCGCGCGACTCGACATCCAACATGTACCACCCGGCGACCAGGTCGCTCGTCTCGGGATGTGGACCGTCGGTCGTCACGGGCGCTGCGTCCTCGCCGCCGTAGCGCACCCACGTGCGCTCCGGCGTGAGCGCGGCGACGTCGATGAGCTCGCCCGTCTCCTGGAGCGCCTCGTTGATGTTCTTGAGGAACGCCATGTGCGCCTCGACATCTGCTGGGTCCCACTGGTCCATCGGCGGGAAGGGGACGTGCTGGTCCGGTCCACCGCGGTAGTGCTTCAGGAGCAGGAACTTCGGCATGGTTGGTTCTCCCGTGTCGTCGCCGCGCCGTTCGCGGCCATCACCCAGTGAGCGAAGCTACGCGATCGTTCTCGACACCGCACTCCGAACACGTTGCCCTGCACGCGCGAAGGCCCCGCCGGAGCAGGGCCTTCGGGGAGCGCGCCGCACGATCACCTCGTGCGGTCAGCTCAGTCCTTGTGATCGCCGTCCAGGGCGTCCTTCACGGCGTCGCCAGCATCGTCCACCGCGCCCTTGATGCCGCCCTTGGCCTGGTCGACCTGGCCTTCGCGCTTGAGGTCGCCATCGCCGCTCAGTGCGCCGGCTGCTTCCTTGGTTCGGCCCTTGGCCTTGTCGAGCTGCTCACCCATGGAGGTCCCTTCGGTTGGTTGCAACCAGCCTGCC
>JAOPYU010000241.1 GCA_025964455.1 Thermoleophilia bacterium
CCGCCGTCGCTGCACTCGCCATCGGCCCGATCCCGTGGCCCGATCGCGCGGAAGGCGCGCGCAGCCGCGTCGTCGCGCCGCTCCTGGCGCGCCGGCTCGACACGGTCGCGAAGGCGAACGGCGCGAAGCTCGGTGCCGCACGCTGCGAGCCGACCCGCGATCCGCGCCGCTACACCTGCTCGGTCGTTGGCGCGCCGGACGGCGTCGAGCTGCGGGTCTCGCGCGGGGCGAATCGTTGGAGCGTGCGAGACGGCGTCGGCAGCTAGTCTGGGACGCATGCGCCGCCTCGCACACCATCGCCGCCATCGGGCAGCAGCCGCGTTGCTGCTCGTCGCCGTGGCCATCGGCGCTGCCGGCTGCTCGCGCGGCGCGGACGCCGGCGACGATCCGGCCTCGAAGCGCGAGCGTCGCGCAGCGGCACCGGCCACCCTCGAGGTGGCGACGTTCTCCTCGATCGCGCGACTGACGCCGGCGAGCGACCTCGCCTCGCCGATCGCCGGTGACGCGATCGACCTCGAGGCAGCGCGCGGCGAGCGGGAGGGCGGGCAGCTGATCGCGCGCGCACTGCGCGGCACGCCCCGCGTCGTTCTTGAACCCGCTGCGCTCCGCAGCGCGGACGGCGCCCGCATCCCTGCCCGTCGCGTGCACGCCTATCTCGAGCAGGAGCTCGTCGTGCGCCAAGGCTCGCCCAACGGGCGCAGCGGCACCTATGTCGATCCGCTGGTGCCGGCGCGCCGGCGCCCCGTCGAGCTGGGCGGTGACCGACGCCTGATCGCCTGGATCGACGTCGACGTCCCGCTCGATGCGCGGCCCGGCACCTACAGCGGCAGTGTCGCGATCCGCCGCGCCCGCGCCTCCGGCCGTGCCACCGGAGGCGCGGACGGCATCCTCGCCCGCGTCCCGGTGCGCCTCGTGGTGCGCGACGCCACCATCCCGAAGCTCCCGACGCTCCACTCGCACGTCGGCCTGGACCAGTCGCAGCTCGTGCGTTTCGAGGGCGTCCGCGCCGGAACACCCGAGCTGCGCGACGTCACCGAGCGCTATGCGACCGAGCTCGCCCACGCGCGACTGTCAGTCGGCGACGTCGGCGCGCTGCCGCCGGGTTCGATGCCCGACGTCGCGACCGACCCGGAGGAGGCTGCCTACCTGCGCCGCGTCTTCACCCGGCGCGGCGTGTCGAGCGTGCGCATCCCCTTCTACGTCACGTACCCGTTCAGGGATCCGCTCGGCGCGGACCGCCCCGCCGCGATCGCCTACCTGCGGGCCGCGATGGCCTGGGCGCGCAGCATCGGCGTCGCCGACCGGGCGTACGTGTTCGCCTTCGACGAACCCAGTGACGCAGATGCCGGGGCCGTGCGCGAGCTGCACGAGCTGCTGCGCGAGGCCGACCCCGAGCTGCGCCAGCTCGTCACGCGCGAGGCGTCCGCCCGCCCGTTCGCCGGCAGCGTCGACATCTGGGCGCCGAACATCAAGGCGGACCGGTTCCAGGTCGCCGACGTCGTGCGTGAGCGCCGCGCCGGGCGTCCGACCTGGTGGTACCCGTCGATCACGTCGTGGCAGCCGTATCCGACCCTGTTCATCGACGATCCGAGGCCGGCCCCGCGCGCCCTCGGCTGGCTGGCCTTCGAGCGCGGCGTCACCGGCATCCTGTACTGGTCGGCGACCCACTGGCACGAGGTCGAGGATCCGTACGAGGACCCCGCCACCTACCACGAGCCGGAGGTCGTCGGCAACGGCGACGGCACCCTGATGTATCCCGGTGGCCTCGTCGGCCTGCCCGGCACCCCGGTCCCAAGCGTGCGCCTCCTGCAGCTGCGCGACGGTATCGAGGACCACGACCTCCTCGCCATGGCGCGCTGCGCCGCCACGCCTGCGGAGCTCGCCGGCATCCGACGCGCCGTGCACGCCGCCGCCCCCGCCATGGACCGGATCGAGCCGAGCCCCGCGCAGGTGAATGCCCTGCGAAGCGCCGCCTTTTCCGCAATCGAGGCCCGCTCGCCGCGCCCTGGCTGCGCCCTTACGCAGGGGTAAGAAGTAGGATCCGAAGCCCATCACGGCCGTGAGAAGGACGCCGCGTGAGCTTGATCGAGATCAGTCCCAGTTCGTTCGCCGCGCCGCGGGTGCGCCCCGGCGGGATGGATCGCGCCGTCCCGTACGAGCCGATGCTCGAGGACCGCAAGCAGGCGGTCGACTGGGTGACCAAGGCCGGCATCAAGACCTGGTACGACTCGGGCGCCTACCGGATCCCGCACCTCGTGCTCGATCGGCTGCGCTCGAAGGAGCAGTCGCCGCTGCAGGGAACCCCGGGGCCCGCGCTCCCCGACGCGCCCGGCGCCTACCGCGTCGCCGTCATCGGTGACATGGGCGAGGGCACCCCGGCGGAGGAGCGCAACGCCGAGCAGGTCGCGCGCTGGAAGCCGACGCACGTCGCCACCGTCGGCGACAACGTCTACCCGCTCGGGCGGGAGAAGGACTGGGCAGCGCGGTTCGATCCGCAGTTCGCCAAGCTGCGCATGTCGACCACCTGGCAGCCGGCCCTCGGCAACCACGACTACTACGCCGGCAACCTCACGCCCTACTTCGATCGGTTCCCGCAGCTGGCCGGCCGCGCCTACTACACGTGGACGCTTGGCCCCGCGCAGTTCTTCGTGCTCGACACCGAGCAGCGCCTCGATGGCGCCAGCGCCCAGCAGGCATGGCTCGCTGCCGAGCTCGCCAAGAGCACCGCTCCCTACCGCGTGATCCAGATGCACCGGCCGATGGTCAGCTCGCGTGCGGGATCGATCGGCCGCAACATCCACGGCTCGCTCGGTCCGCTGCTCGCCAAGCACGGCGTGCAGCTCGTGCTCGCCGGCCACGAGCACGGCTACGAGCGGTCCAAGGAACTCAACGGGACGACCTTCATGGTCAGCGGGGGCGGCGGCGCCGCCTCATATGCGTACCTGGGCGACCTGCCGAGCCACACCGCCGTGCGCGGTGCGCGCCACCACCACCTCGAGCTCTCCTTCGATGCGGCCCAGATGGTCGTGCGCGCCGTCGATGATCGCGGCGTCGCATTCGACTCCACGGTGATCCGACCGCACGCGGCCGTCGTCGCCGCTGCTCAGACCGGCGCCCAGGCACTCGCCGCCGCGCGCGCCCTCATCGCGCCGCGCGCAGCCGCCTAACCGCTCAGGCCCAGCCGAGCTCGGTGAGCCGCGCATCGTCGATGCCGAAGTAGTGCGCCAGCTCGTGCAGCAGCGTGACCCGGATCTCCCGCGCGAGCTCCGCGGCATCCTCGCCGAAGTCCTCGACGAGCGGCCTCCGGAACACGTAGACGCGGTCCGGCCCCCGCAGGTCCTCTGATCCACCCATCCGTTCGGGGAGCGGGATCCCCTCGTACAGCCCGTACAGGTCGGGGTCGTGCTCGCACTCGCCCTGCACGATCACCTGCACGTTGTCGAGCAGGTCGCGGAACTGGGCCGGGAGCTCCGCCATGGTGCGTTCGATCGTCTGGTCGAAGAGGTCGCGGGCCATGCGGGGATCCTATGTGTGCTGGCCTCCCCGAGCGGCGCCGGCCGTGGGCCCGGCTGGCATGATGCGCTGGTGCACGACGACCAGCCCACCGATCGGCTCGGCCTGCCCGCGATCGCGTGGGCGATCTACGACTTCGGATACTCGCTCTTCGCCTTCGTGCTCTTCGCGCGTTACCTGAGCGACTGGCTCATCTCCGACCTCGGCCACCCCGACTGGGTGTACACCTCCGGGCAGGCGGTGGCGGCCCTGTCGCTGCTCCTGATCATGCCCTTCGCCGGGGTCGCCGCCGACGTCATCGGCAAGCACCGGCCGCTGCTGGCGCTCTTCACCGCGACCGCTGCGATCGCCGGCGGGCTCGTCGGCGTCATCAGCCCGGACATCGGTGCGCTCGGCGTGCTGCCGCTGCTCATGCTCGGCACGATCTCCGCCGCGAGCACCGGCCTCGCGTTCGCCCAGTTCGACCCGATGCTCGCATCCGTGGCGCCGCGTCGCAGCTGGAACGTGATGTCGGGCGTCGCGGTCGCCGCGGGCTACCTCGGCATCATCGTGTGGCTGCTGCTGCTCGCCGATCCGATCGTCGGGGAAGGTGACAAGCAGGCCGCGTTCCTGCCCGCGGCCGTGCTGTTCGCGCTGCTCTCGCTGCCGGTGCTGCTCTTCGCGCACGAGCCCCCGCGCACGGAGCCGCGTGATGTGAACGGCGCTCGCGGCATCTGGCGGGCCGCCCGGACCGAGCAGCGTGGCGCGCTCACCCGGCTGCGGGGCGAGCGCCCGGTCGTGCGGCTGCTGCTCGGGCGCCTGCTCTACGCCGACGCGGTCGGCACCGTCAACGTGTTCGCCGTCGTGTACATGTCTCGCCTCGGCGGCTTCTCCGAATCGGACAAGAACAACGTCACGCTGCTCGTGGTCCTGTGCGCGGGAGTCGGGGCACTGCTCGCCGGAGCGCTCGCGCGCCGGGTCGGCCCTCGCAAGACGCTCATGGGCATCATCCCGATCTTCGCTGCGGGCATCGTCGGAACCGCGCTTGCCGGCGAGCCGTGGACGGTCTGGGTGCTGGCGCCGGTGCTGGGGGTCTCGCTCGGCACGGTCTACACGGTCGATCGCGTGTTCCTGCTCGCGCTGACGCCGCCGGAGCTGCGCGGCGAGATCTTCGGCTTCTTCAACCTGATCGGGCGTGTCGCCCAGGCGCTCGGGCCGTTCATCCTCTGGGGCGGCGTCATCTTCGTGCTGCACGACCTGACCGGTTGGCTCAACGCACTCGACGCGAGCCGCGTGTCACTCGTGCTGATCTCGATCGCGGCGCTCTGCGGGCTGCTCGTGATCCGGCCGCTCGACGACCAGCACGCGGCGACGCTGCAGGCGCAGGGCGGCGGCGGAGGCGACGCAGCTGACGAGCCTGCCCTCGCCGCGTCGTCATCCGACTGACAGTCAGCCGCCCTGCGGCGTGATGAAGCCCATCATGCGCGTGTCGCCCTGCTTGTACGAGGATTCCTTGACGGCGTCGCTCTCGTTGCCGCCGATGGTGTGGACGGTGCCGTCGGGATCGACCTTCGTGACGACCGCCACGTGGTCCACGCTCGAGCCGCGCTCCCAGTCGATGAGCACCAGGTCGCCGGGCTTGGGCGTCGCCTTGGCGCGATCGGTCCAGGTGCCGTTGGCCTTGGCGTGCGCGATCATCGCGACCGTGTAGTCCTCACCCTTGCCGCCCTTGCCGAATGGCACGCCGGCCTGCTTCCAGACGTACGAGGCGAAGTCGGCGCACCACGGCTCGGCCGCGTTGGGATCCTCACCCGGCCCGGTCACCGCGCCTCGGTAGCGCTTGATGTTGCCGGCCTTGTCGTTGTCGGCTCCGGCATCTTCCTTGACGCCCTTGGCGAGCTCGGCCTTGGCCGCCGCCACGATCTTGTCGCGAACGCCGCCGTCAGCGCCGAGCGGGGGCGCCTCCGGCAGCTTGCCATCCTTGTGCTGGGAGACATCGTCGCCCGGCGAGGTCGGTCGCTGGACCGGCGACTGGGTCGGCGACTGCGTCGGGGACTGCCCGCCGCATCCACATCCGGTCGCGCCTGCGCCGGGTGCACCGCCTCCTGAGACGGGGCCGGGCGGCGTGCCGAGCTGGCCCGCGCCTCCCATCGCCGACAGCACCGCTGCGAGCTGGCTGAGCGCGCCCTGCAGCTGCGCGATGGCCGTGGCGATGTCGCCCGCGGGTGCTCCCGGTGGCGGGGCGATCGGGCCTCCACCGAGCACCGGCGACGATCCGGCCGCTGGAGCTGCACCGGTCGACGGCAGCGCCGCGCCGTTCATGCTCGAGAGCGAGGACGTTTCGCCACCCACGGTCGATGCGCCGACCACGGTCGCCGGCAACGCCGGTGCCATGCCTATGCCACTGATGGTTCCCCCCATGCCACCAAGGTGCGGCACGATGCGCCATCGCGTATCGGGGAGAACTACCTAAGTTGGGGCTGCTCGCGAGGCACTCGTACGTGGAGCGCGCGGAAGATTGGTGCATTCGTAGGCGATCGCGTCACGATCGGACCAATCCGTGGCGCAGCGCACGCAGATCGGTGCTGGCGTTGCCGCCGAAGCAACGAAACGACCAATGTGTGGACGTCGGCGGGGCGGAGCCGGGCTGGGGCGGGTCGGCCGGGCACCGATCCCAGGGTCACGCGTCTGCTCAGCGTGCGAGGCGCTTGGCGACCAGCTCGGTCGCCTTGGCGGCGAGCAGCTCGCCGAACGCGGGATGGGCCGTCGCGTCGGCCAGCTCCGGCAGCGTGCGGGCACGCTCGTCCAGCACTCGCGTCATCCCCTGCAGGCTCGCGGTGCCGAGCTGCTCGTTCGCCCAGCCGGCGATGCCGTCGACGCGCGCGACCAGGGTGCGTGTGCCGTCCTCGCCCAGTCCGAGGTCGCTGCCGATGCGCTGCGCCACCTCGGTGGCGGTGCTGTCGTGCGGGAGGGCCACGATCGCGGCGGGATCGTAGTACCAGACGTTGATGGCGCATCCGGCGTGCTCGTCGCGGTGTCGCGCCGATGCCGGCCGTGCGTATCGGCCAGTGTCGAGCTCGTCGCCCATGTGCGGCGCGCAGACGTTGGTCCCTGGGGAGCGGCCCGCATCGAGCACGCGATCCCAGCTGTCGGTGACGACCCACACGTGCCCGGGGGGCAGCAGGAGCGCGACGGCGCGGGCTGCCGGCATGAGCCCGACCCCGGCTCGTTCGGCGACATGGCGGATCAGCACGGCGGGTCGGTCGAGCCCGTCGAACGACCGGATCCATGCCTCGGGGACCAGCAGCTCGCGGGCGAAGGCGCTCGCCTCACCCTCGACCAGGTCGTACGGCGTGACGGGCAGCTCATGCGGTCGCGCCGATACGTCACAGGGCGAGCCGAGCGGGTGCCAGCCGAGCAGCACGTGCCCGATCCCGTGCGCGAGGGCGAAGCGTCGGCGCTCGGGCGATCCGTGCAGCGATTCATGGACGACGATGCGCGGCCTGGCGCCGGGCGCGTCGGCGTGCAGCACGATCACGTCGGCGTGGGTGGGGATGTCCTCGTCGATCACCTCGGCGACGCTGCGCGCCACGCGCTCCACGTCGAACGGCGGCGTGAGGCCCTGTTCGGCGGCGAGGTCACGCGCCACCCGCCGCGCGACGCGGTAGGCGGGATCAGGCATGGCTCGGCTCCTGCCGGGCGGCGCAGATCGCGTCCACCTGGGCGCGCCAGGTCTCGATCTCTGCCAGGTCGAACGGGTCGACGACCTCGGATGCGATCCTCGTGGCGCGGTCGCGCACGCGCCGCTGCCCGCGCACCTCGTCGAGGTCGAGCGACTGGCCAAAGCGTCGCGCATGGACGATGTAGCGCAGCGCGTCAGGCGTCGCGGCGACGAGCTCGAGCTCCGCGGCATCGAGGCCGAGCACCTCGTGCAGCGGACGTCGCTGGTTGCCGCCGAGCCAGGCCTCGACCTCGGCCTGGAGCCCGTCGATCCTGGCGTGCCCGTCCAGGACCCGGTCGATGAAGGATGTGCGTCGCTCGCTCACCCAGTGTCCATGCCCGGAGCGGGCGTGTCGGCAACGTGTCAGCCGAACTTGTCCACGAGCGCCGCACCGACGGAGCGATCCCACGCCGCGAGGTCGGGCGCCGCGCCGCGCTGGTAGTCGTCGAGGCGCCGCGCCGAGGAGCGCACGCCCGTCGCCGCCGTGCCGCTTCGAGCCTCGCCTCCGAGCGCGCGTGCTGCTGCGCCGAGGTTGGCGCCGTAGTCGGCCTCGGCGAGCGCGAGGGTCGGCAGCACCTCGCCGCGATGGACGGCGACCAGCCCGCCGATGTCGCCGCGGCCTTCCACGCCGCGCCCGGCTTCCAGCACGTCGAGGTTGTTGGCCGAGTAGATGAACCAGCCGGCCGCGCCATCGAGCGCCGCGCTCGCCGTCGACAGTGCCGCGCTGCCGGGGGTGGCGCCGTCGAAGAAGGCGTTGCCGGGATACTCCATCAACTCGATCCGGCGCCCCGCCCGCTGGGCCGCCTCGCGCACTGCGGCGATCGACTGCGGGCGCGTCTGGCCGGCCGAGCTCTGGGTGACGGCCCAGCCGTCGAGGTGGGGCGCATACGCGAGCACGTGCGGTCGCGGCTGACACGCGGCGAACAACTTCGCGTTCGAGCCGCGCCGCTCGAGCTCCGCGTCGAGCCGCGCGATCCAGCGAGCGGTCTGCGCCGCTGCGGCGGACGTGGCGTCCTGCTCGTCGGAGACCTGGACCCACAGGGTCGGCGTGCCGGTCGCGGCGAGCTCGCGTTCGTGAGCGAGGATGCGATCGACGACCGGACCGATCGGCTGACGGGTGGCTGCCTCCCAGGCTGCGGAGGCGTATGCACGCGGCATCGCCTGACGTCCCGCCGCAGTGGCGGGCGCGCCCGAGGACGCCACGCCGAACCGCGCGAGCGTGGATTCGACCGAACCGACGGAGGCGCCCCGCGCCGTGGCGCTCGACGGATTCACCCACGCCAGCATCGGCAGCGCACGCACAGAAGCATCGGCGACACGCACCTGCAGCTTCGCGACACCCGCATCCATGTTCGCGCTGCCGCTGCGCAGGCCGGTCGCCCGGACCAGGAAGCGCACCTCGGCGCCCGCCGGGATCGTCACCGACGCCCCCGATACCGGGACCAGGACCTGCGTCGCATGCTTGCCCACGCGATGGGGCTGCACCGCGAAGACTTCGACGCGGGCGGCCCCGGCGTCGCTCGCGGCGGGGATCGTGATCGTCCGGGCGGTTGCGCCCGCCCGCACCGTCGCCTGCCGGTACGTGGCCAT
>JAOPYU010000275.1 GCA_025964455.1 Thermoleophilia bacterium
GCGTCGGAGACCTGGAGCTGGGGGGAGCGGGCCGCCGAGCGGGGCGTGATGCTCGGCACGGCGGGCTGGGCCGGGCGGTTGGGGTTGCGTGTGTCGCGACCGTCGTCGCGCTCGGGGGTGTTCGTCATGGTGGTACCTGTCCCTCTGAATGTAGTGAGTTGTCAATCACACGTGATGGCACAAAAAAATGCCTGCACAGCGGCGAGATCAGGTCGTCGGTTTGTGCATGCAGCCGTGGATGAGGCGCGTGCCCCAGTCCACCGGGTCCTGCGGGAGCTGCATCGCCGTGACCACGTTGAGCAGCATGCCCTTCGCGAAGAACACCGCGACGCGATCCTGGTCGAGCCCGCTCGTCTCCTCGACCAGCTGCACGAGCGAACCGTAGCCGCGCCGCATGGCGGCCCGCACGTCGTCGTCGTGACAGGCCGCGTAGCCGGCGAGCTGCGCCTGGAGCCGCTCCGGCTGCGTGCTGATGAGCGATGCATAGGCATCGCCGATCGCGTCCAGGGCCGCCTCGCCCGACTTGCGGGCTGCCGCCTCGGCGAACAGCTCGTGGGTCGATTCGAAGCAACGATCCAGCACGGCGAGGAACAGCTGCAGCTTGGAGCCGAACAGCCGGAACACGTACGGCTGGCTGATGCCTGCCGCTGCCGCGATCCGCTCGGTTGAGCCGCCCACGAATCCGCGCTGGGCGAATTCGCGCATCGCAGCATCGAGCAGCTGCTCGCGGCGCCCTGCGGCGGTGCCTCGCGTCGATGTGGTGGGGGTGCTCGTCATGGCGGGCGAGCGGCCTCGAAGTGAGTCGCCACTCACAAGCACTGTAGCGCGGCCCCGAGAGGGGCGCAACCGCCGCCCTGGACTAGGCCGTCTGGAGCAGGCGCGCGTCGAGGCTGATCGGCACGCTGAGCGCCTTGGAGACCGGGCAGCCGACCTTCGCGCCGTCCGCGAACTCGAGGAATGCATCCTCCTCGATCCCCGGCACGGTGGCCTCGACGGCGAGCTCGATGCTGCTGATGGCGAAGCCGTCGTCGCTCGGCCCGAAGGTGTAGGTCGCCGTCACGTCGAGTTGCTCGGGCGCGTGGTCGGCCTTGGCCAGCGCGCCAGTCAGCGCCATCGAGAAGCACGCGGCGTGTCCGGCGGCGAGCAGCTCCTCGGGCGTGGTTCCCGCCTCGCCGCCCGTGCGCGCCTTCCACGTGATCGATGCGCCGTCGAGCGCCGGGCTGTCGGTGGTGACGGTGCCCTGGCCATCGGCGAGTGCGCCGTTCCAGCGGGCGCGGGCGGTGCTGCGTGCGGTCATCGGTGGTGCTCCGTTCAGGGGGTGGCGAGGTTGCCCGTGGCGCCTGCCCGTCACGCAGGAGTGGAAACGTCCGGGCTCGTCGCACGCGCCCAGTCGGCGACCCCGCCGGCGACTGCCTCGTCGCCGGTCCGGCCGAGCAGGCGCAGCACGCTGATCGCCGTCACCGCACGCCGCCCAGCGGCGCACGCGACGACGAGCGACTCGTCGGGCAGGCTCGAGCCGAGCTCGGGCAGGTCGGTGAGGCTCAGCAGGATCGAGCCCTCGAGCACGCCATCACGAGCCCACTCACCCGGCTGCCTGACATCGAGCACCCGCGACGGCGCATCCGGTCGACTCGCCAGCCCCGAGGCCGCGTGCAGGGTCGTGGTCGAGATCGCCGCACCGGCCGATTCCCACGCGGCTCGATCTGCCGGGACCCACCCCGACGGAGCATCGATGCCCACCCGCTGGAGATCGTGTGCGACGCGGAGCGCCTGCTCCGCCGAATCGGCAAGGACGATCGAGCGGACGTCGGACTCGAGCGCGGCGCCCGCGAGGACGGGGCCACTGGCGCTGGTGCCGAGGTGCAGTGTGCCGGTCGGGTGCCACGCTGCGTGAAGTTCCACCTCACGCGCATCCAGGATGCGCGCACCGGCATCCATCGCCGCATGCGGCTCCAGCTGCTCCAGCTCCTCGGCCAGCTCGACCACGGGCATCGCCTGCGCGTTCGTCGCGCGCAGCCGGGACCAGAATCCGGGCTTGCGGGGGAGTTCACGCAGCGCCGCCGCGAGGTCGAGGTCGCTCTGCAGCCACGTGTTGCCACGGCGCTCGGCGCCGATGGTCGTCGACGTCGCGCCATCCGGAGCCGCGGAGCACAGCGAGCCCGCGACGTGGGTCGGGTAGACGAGCGTCTCGTCCGGGAGTGTGAGCAGCACCTCGCGGATCCGCGCGATCGCGGCCGGAGCCGCGACGTCCGGCGTGACCGATTCGTCGATGTCGGGGCGTCCGATGTCGCCGCACAGCAGCGAACCGCCAGAGAGCACGAGCTGCGGGACGGTGCGATCGGCCGCGGTGCCCACCAGCAGCGCAAGTTGCTCGGGCGCGTGTCCCGGCACGTGCGCGGCACGGACCCAGACGGAGCCGAACTCGAATTCATCGCCGTGCGCGACGGCCACCTGCGCGCCGACCGGCGCCGCACCGTGGGCGCTCACGAGCACCGTGGCGCCCGTCGCGGCGGCGAGCGTCTCGCGCCCCGATCGGTAGTCGCTGTGCGAGTGGGTGTCGAGCACGTGGGTGATGCGCACACCGGCATCCGCGGCGGCTTCGATGTACCCGCGAACGTCGACCTGCGGGTCGACGACGATCGCGATCCCCGCATCGACATCGCTAACGAGGTAGCTCGCATGGCCCAGCTGCGGGAGGTGAAATTGTGCAAACAACATACGAGGTTTCCCCTCTTTGTCGATCGATTTGGTAGGAATACTCCCAGCTCGTCCAGATGAGAGCAACATCGGTTCACCACAACGACCTTCCGGGGTACGTCATGCCCGTCATGCATCCTGCTCGACCCGACCTCGATGGAGCCGCCTCCACCGAGGCGCATCCGCCCGTGTACCTGGACCATGCGGCGACCACGCCGATCGCGCCAGGCGTGCTGACCGCGATGACGGATGCCCTCGCCGGCACATTCGGCAATCCGGCGAACACGAGCCACGCGGCCGGCCGCGCTGCGGTCGACGCGCTCGTGGACGCTCGTGGGCAGGTCGCCTCGCTCATCGGCGCGGCACCCGAGCGCGTCTTCTTCACGAGCGGCGCGACCGAGGCGAACAATCTCGCGATCCGCGGGCTCGTCGAGCGCGCGCGGGTCGCGCGACCGGGCCACGTGCCGGTCGTGCTCGTCTCGGCGATCGAACACCGGTCCGTCCTGTGCCCGGTCGACGCGCTCGAGACGCGGGGCGTGATCGACGTGCGCCGGATCCCCGTGACCGGCGACGGCGTGCTGGACCTCGCGGAGCTCGACCGACTGCTCGAGCTCGACCCGCTGCTCGTATGCGTGCACCTCGCCAACAACGAGATCGGGACCATCCAGCCGATCCGCGAGCTCGTGGCTCGCGCGCACGCGCGTGGGACGCTCGTGCTGTGCGACGCGACCCAGGCCGTCGGCAAGGTCGACGTCACGGTCGAGGAGCTCGGTATCGACCTGCTCTCGCTCAGCGCGCACAAGTTCCACGGGCCCAAGGGTGCCGGGGCGCTCTACGTCGCGCCGGGCGTCAGTGTCGAGCCTCAGGTCACTGGCGGCGGGCAGGAATGCGGGCTGCGCGCCGGCACGCCCAATGTCCCGGCGATCGTCGGCATGGGCGTCGCCGCCGAGGAGGCAGGGCTCGCGCTCGCGGCAGGGGAGGGCGATCGTGTCGCGGCCCTGCGCGAGCGCCTGGAGACCGCCCTGCTCGAGCTCGCACCATGCGCCGTCGTGAACGGCGTCGCCGCCCCGCGGCTTCCGGGCATCGTGAGCATCACGTTCCCGGGCAGCTGCGGTGGCGAGCTGGTGGAGGAGCTGCGCGAGCTGCAGGTGAGTCGAGGCTCGGCCTGCAGCACGGGCTCGCCGAAGCCCTCGCATGTGCTGC
>JAOPYU010000287.1 GCA_025964455.1 Thermoleophilia bacterium
TCCTCGGGCGACTGGATGTGGGCGATCTGCGACAACGGATCGAGTCCCGTCGGCGAGCTCCCGGTAACGGCACGACGCGGTATGCGTTGGAGCTGTTCTTGGCAGGCAGTGCTGGCACGAGGAGTGCGACGGAGGACGAGTTCCTTCGGCTCGTGCTGCGCGCCGGGCTCGGCGTGCCGATCGTCAACACACGCAACTCTACGAACGTGCGTGGAATCGAGTGCGATTTCGTGTGGCCCGATGCGCGCATCGTGATCGAGGTCGATGGGGCGGGACATCACCAGCCGGGTGCGACAGCGCACGATCGGTCGCGGGATCAGGCGCTGAATCGGGCCGGATGGCGCGTGATCCGCATACCGTCGTGGTGGGTCTGGCAACACCCGCGCCACGTCGTTGAACTGGTGGCGTCGGCGTTGGCTGGACCGTCTCGAGGCGACTGAACCGACTCCAATGTGTCGTGGGGACACCCATGCGCGACAAGTGGGAGAGGAGGGGGGCGGGAGGGGGCGGGAGGGGGCGAGAAGGGGTGGGGAGGAATGGCGGGGATCGGGTGGCCGATAGACTTGGCTCGTGATCGATTCGCACACGCACCTGGACTACGCCGACGAGCCCGCCGAGTGGATCGCTCGTGCGCTGGCCGTGGGCGTGCACGGGATGGTGTCGGTCGGGTGTGGCGCCGAATCGATCAGGAACACCCTCGCGATCGCTCGCGCCAACGAAGGGCATGTGCGTGTGGCGGCGGGGGTGCATCCACAGATGGCGGCCGCGTTCGACATGTCGACCTTCGACGAGATCGCGGAGCTCGCGGCGGATCCGCTCGTCGTGGCCATCGGCGAGACCGGGTTCGACCAGTTTCGCGACCACGGCACGCTCGCGCAGCAGGACCCGGCGTTCGATGCCCAGTGCGAGCTCGCACGCGAGCTCGGGAAGCCGATCGTCATCCACTCGCGTGCGGCCGAGGCGCACACGATCGCGGCCCTCGATCAGCATGCCGGCGACCTGGACGTAATCCTGCACTGCTTTGCGCTGGCCGAGCCGGACGACCTGGCAGTCGTGCTCGAGCACGAGCGCTGGGTCTGCTCGTTCGCCGGCAACCTCACCTATCCGAGCGCCCAACCGCTGCGCGACGCGGCCGCCGCGCTTCCGCTCGACCGGCTCATGGTCGAGACCGACGCGCCGTACCTGTCACCCAAGCCCTACCGCGGCAAGCCCAACGAGCCGGCCTACGTGCAGCACACACTGCAGGTGCTCGCCGACACCAAGGGCGTCTCGTTCGACGAGGCGCGCGCTGCGACCAGTGCAACCGCCGAGCGCGTCTTCGGCTGGGCGCCCGCCGGCGTCGCCCACGCCTGACACATGGCACAGCTCACGCTCGACCAGCTGCGCCGCTTCGGCCTGACACCTGACACGGGGCTTGGCCAGCACTTCCTCAAGGACGACAATGTCCTGCGGGTGATCGAGCGGCTCGCCGACCTGACCGCCGAAGACGTGTGCTACGAGCCCGGCGTCGGAGTCGGCGTCCTGACTGACTTCCTGGCTCGCCGCGCAGCGCACGTGCACGGCGTGGAGATGGACCGCCGCCTCGAGCCGGCGATCGACGCGATGTGCGCCGACCTCGACAACGTGACGATCCACTGGGGCGACGCCACGGACATCGATCCAGCGACGCTGACACCCCCGCCGACCAAGATGATCTCGAATCTGCCCTACCACGTGGCTGCGCCGATCGTCGCCGAAGCGCTGCAGCACGCGCCCACCCTGCGCAGCTACTGCGTGATGGTGCAGAAGGAAGTGGGGGAGCGGTTCTTCTCGCCCGAGGGGTCCAAGGGCTACAACGGCCTGAGCGCGCTGCTCCGGACCACGTGCACCAAGACCGGGTCCCACAAGGTGTCGCGTCACGTCTTCGCCCCGCCGCCGCGGGTGGACTCGATGCTCGTGGCATTCGACCGCCGCCCCGAACCGCTCCTGCCCGATATTGACGTGCCGGCCTACGCCCGCTTCCTCAAGCAGTCGTTCCAGCAGCGCCGCAAGACGCTCGCCAACAACCTGCAGTCGAGTGACGTGGCGCTGCGCGACGCCACGGTCGACGCGCTCGATGCGCTCGGCCTCGCGCCGGCAACCCGCCCCGAGCAGGTTTCACCCGAGCAGTTCGTCTCGCTGTTCACTGCGCTCGGCGCGGACAGCCCCGGTGCGGGAGTGCACGAATGAGCGACGGCCCCGGACACGAGGTGCACGTCGTGGAGGGCCCCGACACGCTCCGGGCGACGATCCTCGCACCAGCGAAGGTCAACCTCATGCTCGCCGTCGGCGAGCGGCGGCCGGACGGGTTCCACGAGGTCGCGAGCATCATGCAGACGCTCGACCTGGCCGACCGCATCGACGTCGACATCGACGTGTGGGAGAGCGACCAGCTCGACGTGCTCGTCGAGGCTCCCGGCGTGCCCGGCGGCGACACGCTCGTCACGCGCGCAGTCGAGCAACTGCTGACACGCGCGGGGATCGGCGCTCGCGTGTGGATCACGATCGAGAAAGAGATCCCGATCGGTGCCGGGCTTGGCGGCGGCTCGAGCGACGCCGCGGCCGCGCTGCTGGCCGTGCACCAATTGCTGCAGCTCGACGTGCCGGTCGCGGAGCTGCATGAGATCGCTGCAGGCATCGGCAGCGACGTGCCGTTCTTCCTGCTGGGCGGAGCAAGCGCTGCGTTCGTCACCGGGCGCGGGGAACGCA
>JAOPYU010000292.1 GCA_025964455.1 Thermoleophilia bacterium
ACCCCAACCGCCCGGCCCAGCCCGCCGTGCCGAGCATCACGCCCCGCTCGGCGGCCCGCTCCCCCCAGCTCCAGGTCTCCGACGCGGACGTCGTGCGCGAGCTCGTCCACCACGGACGCTGACGCGGTCGGCCACTCCAGAGCACTCCCGACGCATGAGTGGCACGTGGACGTCGCATGACGATGCCGGCGTGCTACTCACGGGGCGTCACCCCGGATGAGTGGCACATGGACGTCGTATGACGATGCCGGTGTGCCACTCATGGCGCTTGGGGCGAGGGTCAGCGGGAGCCGACGAATCGGCCGAGTGCGGTGACGAGCTCCTCGGCGCGCGCATCGCGGTCCGCCTCCTCCGCGTGCACGACGCAGTGCGTGACGTGCTCGCCGACGACCTCGAGGCCCACCTTGTCGATCGCAGCGCGAACCGCCGCGAGCTGGGTCAGCACGTCGAGGCAGTAGCGGTCCTCCTCGACCATCTTCGCGATGCCTCGAACCTGGCCCTCGACGCGCCGCAACCGGCGCAGCAGCGCCGCCTTGTCGAGGTCGGCACGAGCATGGGAGTTGGTGGGGCGATCCGTGGCCATGGCCGAAGCGTAGCACATACCCCCGGGGGGTATTTGACGGACGTGGCCACGGCGGCTACGATGCGAAGCGAAGACGACCCGGAGGTATGAGATGACCACCGCACCCACACCCCGCGCAGATGAGCTGCACTTCGACGTGGACGGCATGACCTGCGCGCACTGCGAGCGGGCGATCGACGGCGAGGTGCGCAAGCTCGCCAACGTCAGCTCGGTCGACGTCGACCTGGACGCGGCGCTCGTCACCGTTCGCGGCGAGGAACTCGCCGAGCAGGTCGTGCGCGACGCCATCCTCCTCGCGGGGTACGAGGCCCGACTGCGATGACCCCTGCCGCGCCCACGAGCGAGGTCGCCGCCTCCGTCGACCTCGTCGTCGAGGGCATGACGTGCGCAGCCTGCGCGCGGCGCGTCGAGCGCAGCCTCACGGGCGGCCCGGGCGCGGCCAGCGCCCATGTCAATTTCGCGACCGGCGTCGCGCGCGTGGAGCACGACGGATCGGTCGCCGTCGACGAGCTCGTGGGGCGCATCGAACGGGCTGGCTACGGCGCCCATGAAGCCCACCAGGCGGGGAGCTCGGCCGCCGCGGGCGACCACGGCCACCACGACGTCGGGCCGCTCCGGACGCGATTCCGCGTCGCGCTCGTGCTCACGCTGCCGATTCTGGCCGCGATGCTGGTACCGGCCCTCCGCGTGGATGGCTGGGAGCTGGCCGCTGTCGCGCTCGGCGCGCCGGTCGCGCTGTGGGCGGCGCTGCCGTTCCACCGCGCCGCGCTGCGCGGGGCTCGGCATGGTGCGGCAACCATGGACACGCTCATCTCGATCGGCATCCTCGCAGCGTGGGGCTGGTCGCTTGCCGCCGTCATGGCGGGGATCGACGAGAGCTACGTCGAGGTGGCAGCCGTCACCACGACGCTGGTCCTCGGCGGACGCGTGGCCGAGGCCGGCGCTCGCCGACGCGCCGGCGACGCGCTGCGCTCACTGCTGGAGCTCTCGGCGCGCGACGTGACGGTCGTGGACGCCGACGGCACGGAGCGCGCACTGCCCGCCGACCAGCTCGCGGCTGGCGACCGATTCATCGTGCGCCCCGGCGAACGCATCGCGACCGATGGCGTCGTCGATCACGGCGAGGCGGCGATCGACCGGTCGGTCGTGACCGGTGAATCGGTTCCGGAGCCGGTCACCGTCGGTGACGACGTGCTCGGCGGCACGACCAACGTCGACGGGCGACTCGTCGTGCGGGCGACCCGGGTCGGTACCGCGACGATGCTGGCCCAGGTGGCGCGGCTGGTCGAGGACGCGCAGGCCGGGCGCGCGCAGGTCCAGCGCCTCGCCGACCAGGTCTCGGGCGTGTTCGTGCCGATCGTGCTGGCGCTCTCGGCGCTGACGCTCGCCGGCTGGCTCATGTTCAGCGATGCGGGCAGCGCGCACGCCGTTGCTGCTGCGGTCGCCGTGCTCATCGTGGCGTGCCCGTGCGCGCTGGGCCTCGCCACCCCGACCGCGCTGCTCGTCGGCAGCGGTCGCGGCGCGCAGCTCGGCATCGTCATCCGTGGGCCGGAGGTGCTCGAGCAGGCCCGGCGCATCGACACGGTGGTGCTCGACAAGACCGGCACGGTGACATCGGGCAGGTTCCGCGTCGCGGACGTCCTGGCCGCGCCGGGCATCGAGGCGCCCACCGCCCTTGCGATCGCCGCTGCGCTCGAGCAGGGGAGCGAACACCCGCTCGCGACCGCGATCGTCGTGGCCGCCCGCGAGCACGGCGCGATCCCGAGCGTCGATGGATTCCGCAACCACGCCGGGCGGGGGGTCAGCGGGAAGGTCGACGGCTCGGCTGCGGTGGTCGGGCGCAGCACGCTCCTGGACGAGCTCGGGATCGACATCGGCGACGACCTCGCCGCCGCGGATGGCCGCGCGCACGAGCTCGGCGCGACCGTCGCGTACGTGGCCTGGGACGGTGCAGCCCGCGCTGCGCTGCTCCTGCGCGACGAACCCCGCGAGGACACCGCAGCAGCGATCGGCGCGCTCCGCGACCTCGGCCTGCGCGTGCTGCTGGCGACCGGCGATGGACCCGCCGCGGCGACGGCTGCCGCGACGCTCGCGGGGATCACCGCCGACGAGGTGCATGCCGGGCTGCTCCCTGCCGACAAGGCGCAGCTCGTGGAGCAGCTGCGCAGCGCCGGGCACCGGGTCGCGATGGTCGGTGACGGCGTGAACGATGCGCCGGCGCTCGCGGCGGCCGACCTCGGCATCGCGATCGGCACGGGCGCCGACGTCGCGATCGAAGCCTCCGACCTCACCCTCGTGTCGCCGAGCCTGTGGAGCGCGGTCGACGCGATCCGGCTGTCGCGCGCCACGCTCCGGCGCATCCGCGTCAACCTGTTCTGGGCGTTCGCCTACAACGTCGCGGCGCTCCCGCTCGCGATGTCGGGCAAGCTCGAACCGATGGTGGCTGGCGGCGCCATGGCGGCGTCGAGCCTGTTCGTCGTCGGCGGATCGCTCGCGCTGCGGCGGTTCCAGCCAGCACCGCGGGACTGACGATCGGTCAGCGGCTGGCGGAAGACGCGAGCGCGGGTGCGCCGATGTCGCGCCGCAGCTGGCGGCCGGGCACCTGCACGAACTCGGCAGCCGCGTAGGCACGCTCGATCGCCTCGGCATGGTCCTCGCCCCATGCGCTGACGGTGACGACGCGTCCCCCGAGGGCGAGCAGCTCGTCGTCGCTGGCGCCTGGCTGTGCGAGGCCGATGAACAGCTCCACGCCCGGCACGCGGCTCGCAGCCTCGATGCCGGTGACCCGCACGGGCGCGGGCTCGAGCTGCAGGTCGGGGTAATGCTCGGCCGCGATGCACACCGACACGGCGGCGCCGCGGGCGGGGATGGCATCGAGCCCTCCGAGGCGGCCGTGCACTGCGCGCTCGAGCAGGTCGAGCAGGTCGGCGTCGAGCACGCGCACGAGCGCCTGGGTCTCGGGGTTGCCGAACCGGCAGTTGTACTCGAGCACCATTGGACCGTCGCTCGAGAGCATCACGCCGGCGTAGACCACGCCGCGGAACGGCGTCCCGTCACGGCGCATCTGGTCGATCACGGGCTGGATGGTGGCGACCGCGAGGGCCGCGGCCGCCTCCTGATCGATGTCGGTGCTTGGTGCGTGGGCGCCCATGCCGCCCGTGTTGGGACCGGCATCCCTGTCGTTGAGGCGCTTGTAGTCGCGCGCTGCCGGGAGCGGGACCACGTGCTCGCCGTCCACGACGGCCATGACGCTGGCTTCCTCGCCGTCGACGAGCTGTTCGACGATGACGGTGTCGCCGCTCGCGCCGAACCGGCGCTCCACCATGAGCGTGTCGACTGCTGCACGAGCCAGCTCCGGCGTGGGGCACACGAACGCCCCGCATCCGGCAGCGAGGCCGTCAGCCTTGACGGCGACCGCGCCACCGAGCTCGTCGATCGCGGCGTGGGCGGCCTCCACGCTGTCGCAGGCGCGCCACGGCGGGGTCGGTACGCCGGCCCGCTCCATGAGCCCCTTGGCATACTGCTTGCTGCCTTCGAGCCGGGCGGCCCCGATACTTGGGCCTACGCAGGGAAATCCTGCCGCTTCGAAACGGCTCGACAGGCCGGCGACGAGCAGGTCCTCGGCCCCCACGACCACGAGGTCGGGGCGGACGGCGGCCGCGATCTCGAGCATCCCGTCGTGGTCGTCGAGCTCCACCGGGTGGCACGTGGCGAATCGTGCGATCCCCGCATTCCCCGGGGCTGCGTGGAGCTCCCCCAGGCGCGGCGATGCGGCGAACGCGTGGCACAGGGCGTGGTCGCGTCCTCCGCCACCGATGACGAGCACACGGAGTGCTCGAGCTGCAGGGTCGGTACCGGCGGGGCTGCTCGAGGAATCGGACATGCGCGAAGCCTCGCACCTTTGTCGCGGATGCGCGACCGCGAACCGACCGCTCCCTCCTCGTTTGCCCGCCGCATGAACCGAAAATCGTTTTCGGACTATGCTGGGTGAGTGTGTACTCACCCACCATCAAGGGTGCATAAAAGTACAGGCGTCTCAGCAGATCGAGCAACACGTTTCGTCATCGGTACCGTACGGGCCGATGCATCGGGTAGTTGTACTGCGTGACCAAATGGTCCACACGAACGCTTGGACTGGTGCCACCCAATCGCCGTCCGAACCTCAAAGGAGGTGGGCACCATCGCTGCCCTCAATGACATCCACGGAACATCCGGCCTCGACCTGAACGGGTCGCGCGAAAGCCTTCCGATCATCGCCGATCGAGCGACCATCGCCATCGAGTCGCTTCGGACGCAGTGGAGGACCGTCGCCAACCTCGGTACCCACGAGCGCATGGCGATCTCCCAGCTCCGCGTGTACGGCTCCATGCCGATGAGCGAGCTGGCGTCGCGCATCTCCCTCTCGCGAGCAGCCGTGACCAGCCTCATCGACCGCCTCGAGGCCGAGCACTGGGTGCGTCGCCAGCAGGACGAGCACGACCGTCGCCGCACCGTGCTGAGCCTGATGCCGCGTGCTGCCGAGCAGTTCGACCGGGTCTCGGAGCCCTATCGCGAGGAGCTCTCGCAGTGGGCGCTCGCGATGTCCGACGACGAATGGCGTGCCGTCACGTCATTCCTCGGACGCATCACCGACATCGCCGAACGGCATGCCGGTGACCTGCGCTCGTCTGCGCTCGAGCGTTCGCTCAGCTGAGGTACACGACTCCGCTCGACGCCCGGGTCGCGCGTCCCCACACCATGGGGCGCGGGCCTGGGCGTCGACGTTCCCGGGGCTGGTAGGCTCGCGGGGCAACGTCCACATGGAGGCCCCCCGATGCGCGATTTCGACGCCGTTTTCCCTTCGCTGTTCCTGGCACTCTGCCTGGTCGCACTCGTCGTGATGACGTTCAAGGGCCTCCTGGGCTGAAGGCTGAAGCGGCCGTTCGAGTTCCGCGTTGCGGAATCGAACGCAGAGCTTCAGCAGGGGTCGTCGGTCAGCTGTCCTCGTCGAGGTCGTTGTCGAAGCGGACGACGAGCGAGTCGAGGATGTCCTCCCACCCGTCCTCGACGGTACGCCACGTGGCGTTCTGGGAGCTGAATCCGTCATGCACCAGGGTGAGGCGCGTACCCTCGTCCTCCGGCTCGAGGGTCCAGGTCACCTGTGAGGGTGCATCACCGGAGGCCTTCGCCGGCGAGCCGTCCGCGAACGCGAAGGTGTGCACGAGCCGGTGTGGCGCGTCGATGTCGACGATGACGCCGTCGACCACCACCTCGCCGTCCTCGTCGAGGTAGCGGACCGGCTCACCCGGCATCCACGACGAATCCACGATGCTGTCGAAGTGGAATTGCAGCGCTTCGTCAGGATCCGTGATCGCGCGCCACACATCCTCGACGTCCGCCTGGATGGTGCGGTCGTACGCGTGTCGCGCATTGGTCGCCGTGTCGGCCATGGGGCACTCCTCCTTGCTCCGCTCGTGCCCCACGCCGCCCTGCGTCCAAACGTCGGTGCCTGCTCGGGCGGCCAGCGGATGGCCGCAGTGAGGCATCGTCCCTGCACATGAGGTGCAACACCGGGCAGCTCGCCGCGCGACAAGCAGGTGAGCGAGGACACGACGGGACCCATGACGAATCTCCTACCGACGAGCGTGCTGGCACCGGCGACGGGCGCGCCGGCGACCATCGCGGCCCCTGCCG
>JAOPYU010000300.1 GCA_025964455.1 Thermoleophilia bacterium
ACGCTGCCTCGCTCGGTATCGACATCGACCGCATGGTGCGGCTCATCGAGGACGAGGCCGCGGGCGTGCACCGCCGCATCGAGCTCGAGGTCGGCACCGCCCGCGAGGAGGCTGCATCGATCGTCGACCGCGCCGAGGACGAGGCCGAGCGCATCCGCGAGCACGGCCAGGCCCAGGCGCGTGTCCTGCTCGGCGAGGTCGAGGAGATCATCAGCGAGGCACAGCAGACCGGCGAGCAGATCCTGCTGCGCGCCAACGAGGAGGCGTCCTCGCTCCGCAAGGACGCGACCGCCGTGCTGCAGCAGGCCCAGACCGAGGCTCGCTCGATCGTCGATTCCGCACGCCGCGATGGCGAGCAGGTGCTTGCCGAGCAGCGACGACTCGCCACGGTCCGCGCCCAGGAAGCCATGCGCGAGCAGGATCGCCTCAAGGACCAGATCCGGCGCCTCGAGGAGCGACGCCGCCAGGTGCTCGAGAGCCTGGAGCCGCTCATCTCGCAGCTCACCCAGATGATGCCTGCTGCCGCCATCGAGCAGAACGTCGTCCACCTGCACCCGGGCAAGGAGCAGCAGGGCTAGCAGGTCACCACATTGCCGAGAGGCAGGCCGGGGCGTCGATCACACGATCGGCGCCCCGTATTCGTTGGGCATGGCTAGCGCCTTGCCCGCGAACACGTCGTCACTCGGTCATTCGAGCGAGCTCGATGACGCTCGCTCCTAGCGTTCGTTGGTCCTCGAACCGGAGCGTCATACGAATCAGGCCTTGGCTGCGGGCACCGGCGGCATGACGGTGCGCAGGTGCAGCTCGTCGAGCTGTGCGGCGTCGACGAAGCTCGGTGATTCCGTGAGCGGGTCGAAGGTCGACTGCTGTCGCGGGAAGGCGATGACCTCGCGGATGTTGGTCTCGCGCGCGAGCAGCGCGACGATGCGGTCCACGCCCGGCGCGATGCCGCCGTGCGGGGGTGCACCCATCTTGAGCGCACGCAGGAAGAAGCTGAACTTCTCCTCCGCCTCCTCGGCGCTGATGCCGAGCACCTCGAAGATGCGCTGCTGCAGCTCGTACTGGTGCACGCGGATCGAGCCCGATGCGAGCTCCCAGCCGTTGAGCGTCAGGTCGTACGCCTCGGCGATGACCTTCCCGGGCTCGTCCTTGAGGAAGCCGACCGTGTCCGTCGTCGGCTGGCAGAACGGGTGGTGCGCGAACGTGAAGCGGTTGCGCTCCTCGTCCCACTCGAACAGCGGGGCATCGACGATCCACGCGAACTGCCACTCGCGGAGCGGCTCGAGCTCGAGCACCTCGATGAGGCGGGTGCGCAGCGCGCCGAGCACGCGGCTCACCACGTGATCGGTGTCAGCCATCAGGAAGATGGCGTCGCCCGGCGCGGCGCCTGACAGGCCCTTGAGCTGGTGCTGCTCGTCCTCGGAGAGGAACTTGGTGACCGGCGAACGCAGGCTCCCGTCCTCCTCCACGATGAACCACGCGAGGCCCTTGGCACCGAACTGCTTGGCGAACTCGGTGTGCTCGTCCATGTCCTTGCGCGAGAAGCGCCCACCACCCGGAGCCGCGAGCACGCGCACCGCGCCACCCGCATCGATCGCGCCGCGCGCGACGCCGAAGTCGGTGTTGGCCCACGCCACGCTCAGGTCGGCGATCTCCAGGTCGTAGCGCAGGTCCGGCTTGTCGGAGCCGAAGCGCAGCATCGATTCATGGAAGGGCAGGCGGATGAAGGGCTCGTGCATGTCGACGCCCGCCACTTCGCGCCAGACCTCCTTCATGAGGCCCTCCATGAGGTCGAGCACGTCGTCCTGGGAGACGTAGCTCATCTCCACGTCGAGCTGGGTGAATTCGAGCTGGCGATCGGCGCGCAGGTCCTCGTCGCGGAAGCAGCGGGCGATCTGGTAGTAGCGCTCCACGCCGGCGACCATGAGCATCTGCTTGAACAGCTGCGGGCTCTGCGGCAGGGCGTAGAAGTGGCCCGGGTTCTTGCGCGCCGGGACCAGGAAGTCGCGGGCACCCTCGGGCGTGGACTTGGTGAGGATGGGCGTCTCGACGTCGAGGAACCCGCGCGCATCCAGGTAGCGGCGCATCACCTGGGTGACATGGGAGCGCAGCTGCAGGTTGCCGAACATCTTCTGGCGGCGCAGGTCGAGGAAGCGCCACCGGAGGCGAGCTTCTTCATTTACATTGTCGTCATCCAGCTGGAAGGGGAGCACCTCGCAGGTGGAGAGCACCTCGAGGTGGTCGACCCGGATCTCCACCGCGCCGGTGGCGAGGTTCGGGTTGATCAGGTCGGTCGATCGCTTGACGACCTTGCCGGTCGCCATGACGCAGAACTCGTTGCGCATCGTCTCCGCGACGGCGTGCGCATCCTTGGCGTCGGACGGGTCGATCACGAGCTGCACGATGCCGGTCCGGTCGCGCAGGTCGACGAAGATCAGCTCGCCGTGGTCGCGGATCGAGTTGACCCAGCCCGAGACGCGCACTTCGTCGTCGACACGCGCGAGGCGGTACAGGGCGTTGGGCACGTCGGAGAGGCCGATGTGGCCGCACTCGTGGGTCCGGAAGGCAGTGGCGTCGTGGCTCTGGGTCATGGCGGCATCCTACGCGTGCGCGACCGCCCGCGTGTGCCCGGCTGCCTCGGGGTGCGAGGTTGGTCGAATCGTGGCGGGATGCGCAACGAAAGGACCACTCTCTGCGGCTGCGGGCCGCCATTGGTGGATTCGTGGCGGGATAGGCAACGATTCGACCGATCCGTGCTGGCGCCTTCCCAGCGGGCCGGCGCGCAGCGACGCGTCAGGTGCTGGTGGCGTGCGCGACGAGCTGCGCGTCGACCTGGCCGATCGACGCCTCGACGTCGGGCGGCAGGTCCGCGCCCTCGTAGTCGCCGGGCAGGAAGAGCGTGGCGCCGAGGTCGTCGACGAGCACGCGCAGGGTCGCATCGAGCTTGGATGCCTGCTTGGCCTGGCCCTTCACGGAGCGTCCGCCGAGGTCGAGCTCGACGGCGCGGCCCCGCTCGCGCAGCTGCGTCGCGATCCTGAAGGCGCGCGTCCACGCGGCCTTGGTCGCGTCCGGACGCACGCCGACGTAGGCATCGACCGGACGGCTGGCACTGGACTGGCCGAGCGCCTCGAGGCAGAGCACGATGCGCTCGATGCCGGTGCCGAAGCCGACCGCCGGCGTGGCCGGCCCGCCCAGTTGCTGGACGAGCCCGTCGTAGCGCCCGCCCGCGCCCACGGTCGACTGGGCGCCGAGCGCCGAGCTCGTGAACTCCCAGACCGTCCGGGTGTAGTAGTCGAGCCCGCGCACGAGCAGGGGATCCACGACGTAGGTGATCCCGGCCACGTCGAGCAGCGTGCAGATCAGCTCGAAGTGCGTTCGATCCTCGTCGGTGAGGAAGGCCGGCAGCTTCGGTGCGTCCTGGATCAGCTCGCGGGTGCGCGGGTCCTTGCTGTCGAGGATGCGCAGCGGGTTGGTCGCCAGGCGCTCCTGCGAGTCACGATCGAGCTCGTCGGCGAGCGGCGTCAGGTACGCGACCAGTGCATCGCGGTAGGCGGCGCGTGCCTCGGTCGAACCGACCGAATTGAGGTGCAGCGTGAGGTCGGGCAGGCCCAGGTCGCCATAGATGCCCGCCTGCACGGCGATCACCTCGGCGTCGACGGCCGCGTGCTCGGAGCCGAGCACCTCGCACCCGAGCTGCTCGTGCTCGCGCAGTCGTCCGGCCTGCGGCTTCTCGTAGCGGAACATCGATGCCGAGTACCAGAGCTTCACGGGCAGCGGCTCGCGGTGCAGGCCGTTCGCGACGAACGCGCGACTGACACCTGCGGTGCCTTCGGGACGCAGCGTGAGTGAGCGGCCGCCGCGATCCTCGAAGGTGTAGGTCTCCTTGCCGACGATGTCCGTCTGCTCGCCGACGCCGCGGTGGAACAGCTCCGTGAGCTCGAAGGTCGGCGTCGAGATGCGCCCGAATCCGGCGGCCTCGAAGCGACGGCGCGCGGTGTCGAGGACGCGGTTGCGCAGGCGCCAGCTGGCGGGCAGCACGTCCTGGGTGCCGCGCGGGAGCGAGATCTGGTCGGTCATGCCGGCATCCTCGCAGGTCAGCGCTGCAGGAACGGATTGCTCGCGAGCTCGCGCACCATGCTGGTCATGCCGCCGTGGCCGGACAGCAGCATCGTCTCGGGCGCGAGCCGCCCCACCAGCAGCTCGAGCGTCGCCGCGAGCGTGTCGCCGTCGGCGAAGGGCAGGTCGGTGCGCCCGACCGAGCCCTGGAAGATCACGTCGCCGACGAAGGCGACCGGCGGCATCTCGTAGCCGTCGCCCGACGCATCGAGGATGCCGTCCGCGATGAAGGTGAGGTGACCGGGGCTGTGCCCGGGCGTGGAGAGCACGTCGATCGCGATCCCCGCGACGTCGATGCGCTCACCGCCGTCGAGTCGGTGATCGACCGTCGCGGGCGTGATCGGTGCCGGGCCGCCCATGGGGAACTGCGTCGGATCCTCGAGCACGGGTGCCTCGGTGCTGCTCATCCACACCTCGGCGCCGGTCGCGTCGACGAGCGCCGCCACGGCACCGATGTGGTCCCAGTGGCAGTGCGTGACGAGCACGTGCTCGATCGTCACGCCGCGGTCGGCGGCAACCGCCAGGACCTGCGGTGCGTCATCGCCGGGATCGACGACGAAGGCCCGGTCGGATCCGGATTCGCGGACCAGGTAGCAATTCGTGCCGATCGGACCCAGCGACAGCTGGTCGATCTCGAGGATCGCTCCGGCGGCAGGGCGGTCCGACACGATCAGCCCTTCGGGGCCGGGGCCTTGCCGGTGCGCTTGAGGTACCGGTTGTAGGCGAATCGGTCCATGACGTGCATGAACGGCGCGAAGATGAGCGTCACGAGGCCGGCCTGGCCCGCTGCGAACAGCAGGCGCTCGGAGCCCTCGAGCGTCTTGGAGCCCGAGCCGAGCAGGTAGTACTGCAGGGCGAAGATCATCACGAAGTAGATGGGCAGGCGCTTGAGGGTTCGCTTCAGGCTCGGCTCCGGATATGGAGCGACCTGGCGAGCGCTCCCGCCGCGTGCCGACGCCGCCGGGCGCTGCGTGCGCACGGTCTGGTGCGTCCGCTCGCGGCGGTTCACGACTTCACTGCTGGGCGGGATGTATTCGCGCTTGCGCGCCTTCTTGGCAGCCATGGGCACAGGGTAGCACCGGATGCGGCTGCCGCGGCGCAGCGGTCAGGCGGATGGGCGCGTGACGACGGCCCGCAGCGCCTCGATCGTATCGACCGTCACCGCATCGAGCGCGACGGCGGTGGGTGCGGCCGTGGCCCGCACGAGCTCCGGACGCCCACCCGCGGCGACGAGCAGCGGCAGGCTGCGCTGGTCCAGCGCGGGACCATCGCCGACGCCGAGCGCCTCCTGCCAGGCGCGCCACTGTGCGCGTTCGACGCGACGCGCCCGTGCCACGACGCGCCAGCGCCGGGCATCGCGGGCCCACGCGATGCAGGTGATGGTCGCCGGGAGCGTGAGTGCTGCGACGAGCCAGGCAGTCGCGGCGTGGCCCTCGCCGCCGCTCCTGAACCCCTCGATCACGGCGAGGACGCCGATCGTTCCGAGCACCTCGGTCGCCAGCCGCACGCGCCCCGCATTGCCGTCAGTGACCATGCGCTCGAAGCGCGCGCGATCATCGACCGTGGCGCCCCACCTGATGCGGTGGGTGGCGGGAGCGACCTTGTGGTTCGCGGCGGCCTCCGGCAGGGTGACCGTCGCGGCGTCGCCGTCCTCGTCGACGATCGAGCGCAGGACGGCGACCGCCGGGTCGTCGGCGATCGCGCCCTCCTCCACGTGCGCGAGGCCAAGCACCACCCCTCGCTCGCCAGCTGCGGGCTCGATGCGACGCATCCGCACCTGGCGGCGCTCGACCAGGTCGAGGACGTGACCGGCGAAGGCATCGGCCACGTCGACGTCGCGTGCACCGGCTGCGAGGACCGCCACGCCGACCGCGTCGAGGCTCGACGGTGGCTCCCCACCCGGCGCCTTGCCCGGGCCCGGCACGCGCATGCTGAAGGTAAGCCGACGCGTGCGGCGCCAGATCCACAGGGGCACGCCAACCGCGAGCAGCGGCCCGAGCACCACGATCCACGGCAACGCGCTGCGGAGCGAGGAGACGCGCTCCACGGTCGCGCGGGACGCGGCGCGCTCACGATCCAGGGGCGCCGTGACCGCACGGAGGGATCCGCGTGCGGCGCCCGGCGCGATGCCGCCCGCCGGCGCGACGGTGACCACGCGGACGGATTCACCGCGCCGCGGGTCGACCTGCAGGCGCGGCAGGCCCGTCTTGGTCCGGCTCGCACGGACGCGCGCACCGGGCGACAGCGCGCGGATGGAGATCGAGCGCGCATCCACGCCGGCGGGAAAGGTGGACGTCACGAGGTAGCGGTGTCCCGCCGGCAGCGTCCGGCGCATGACGACGAAACGGCTCCGCTGGGTCTCGCGGATCTCGCCGTGTGCCGCGCCCGCCGCGACGTCCACGGTCACCTCGCGGCGTGCACCACCGATCGGTGATGCCGCGAACACCAGCCACAGCGCCCATGCCACGACCGCCGCGACCGAGACCGACGCCAGCACGACCGCGGCCCGCCGTTCGGGGCCGGGGAATTCGGGTGCGACCCACCCTTCCTGGACGAGGCGGCTCGTCACGTGAGGGCACCGACCTCCGTACTGACCTCGAGCCCACCCACGAACACCGAGCGGATCGCCGGCGATCCGACGTGGTAGGGCAGGTGCGCCAGCGACGGCTGGTCGAGCAGCACCACGTCGCCGCGGTAGCCGACATCGAGGCGTCCGACTCGGTCGGCGAGGCCCAGCACCCACGCGGCGTTCACGGTGACCGCCGTCAGCACCTCGCCCGCTCGCAGCCGGCAGCCGAGGCACGCGAGTGACATTGACAGGGTGAGGGCTTCGCCATAGCTGGACCCCGGATTGAAGTCGGACGCCACCGCGACGATCGCCCCGGCGTCCACCAGCTCGCGGCCCGGCGCATACGGCCGCCCGAGGAACAGCGACGAGAGCGGCAGCAGCACGCCCGCGACGCCTGACTGCGCCAGCGTCCGCAGGCGCGGGGCGTCGGCCTCCAGCGCCTCGAGGTGGTCCACGGACCGCGCGCCGATCTCCACGGCGAGCTCGATGCCGCCCTGGTCGGAGAACTGGTCGCCGTGCATGCGCGCCTGCAGTCCAGCGGCCTGTGCCGCCAACAGGTACCTGCGCGCCTGCGCCGCGTCGAAGGAGCCGCGCTCGAGGAACACGTCGGCCGCGCTCGCGCGCACCTCGCGGACCGCACGCTGCGCCGCGGGGATCGCAACCTCGTCGATGTAGTCGTCGGCGCGCCCCTCGTACTCGACGGGCACGGTGTGCGCCGCGAGCAGCGTGCGCGTCATGCGCAGCGGGTGGTCGCGCGCGACGCCCTGCAGCACGCGCAGCGATTCGAGCTCGTGCTCCAGCGTCAGTGCGTAGCCGGACTTGCCCTCTGCGGTGGTCGTGCCAGCTGCGAGCATCCAGTCGAGGTGACGTCGCACCTGCGGCGCGATGGTCCCGTCGTCGAGCGCGGTACGGGTCCGCGCGACGCTCGCCTTGATCCCGCCGCCCGCCGCGTGGATCTCCTCGTAGCCGGCCCCCAGGTTGCGCAGCTCGAACTCGGCTGCCCGATCCCCGGCGAACACGGGATGTGTGTGGCAGTCGACCAGGCCCGGCAGCGCGAGCGCTCCGTGCGCGTCGTGGAACCGCGTGTCGCCGTCGGTCGAGATCGCGCCCCGCACGTCGGCTTCCACGCCGCTCGCGATGATCACGCCGTCGTCGTCGATCGCGACCGCCGCACCGTGCACCTCGACGACCGCCGCCAGGTCACTGCCGCGAATCGGGGCAGGGACACGAGCCGGGGTCACCAGCGTACCGATGCCGTGGATCACTGTGGATGCGCGAGGTTGGGTCATCAGGGTCACCCTACCGACGGTCAGAGGAGCGAGTGCAGTCCGTGCGAGCGCTCGGCTTCGACGTCCGCCGAGCGGTTGGTGGAGACGAACCAGCCCAGGTAGGTATCAGTCACGTCGTCATTGGCGCTGTGGCTCAGTCGCGCGAACGACTCCTCGACGTCCCAGATGCTCGAGGCGCGAACGTCGGCGTAGCTCCGGCGCTGCGATTCGCCGTCGCGAAGCACGAAGTGGAACCAGAGCTCGTCGAGGTCGTCGCCGACCAGCTCCTCCTCCCCGGTCGGTGCGGTCTCGGGCGGCTCCGGCGATTCGGTGAAGGCGATGCCGAGCAGCAGCTTGCCCTCCCCCTCGTGCTCGAGCTGGGAGACGCGCTGCAGCAGTCCGCCCGCGCGCGCGGCGCGGTCCTCGACCGTGACCCACGAACCGCCCGTCGCGTCCGCGACGAACAGGTGGACGTGCATGTCGGCGTGCTCAGACGCGGCCGGTGCCGCCCTCGGGCGTGACCTCGAGGATGCGACTGCCGTCCACGAGCCAGCGGGTGATCGCGTCGTTGGACTGGTAGTAGTCCTTGGCGACGACCTCGACGCGCTCGGCCGGCGTGCGCCACATCGTGTAGGCGGAGAAGCTGCCGTCCTCGAACGCGAAGTGCCGGAACGGTGCCTTCGCATCCGGGCCGAGCGACGTCGCGTCGGCGTAGCGCCACACGGCGTCTCGCACCTCGTACGCGCCCGTCGCGGTGCGCTGCACGACGAGCGCGTCGCGCTCGGCGCCGCGGCTCAGGTTGCGTGCGGCGGTCAGTGCGGCCGTCAGCGATCCGTATCCGTCGAACCGCCCCACGCTCTCGCGCGTGAAGACGGTCATCGGCGCTGCGGCGCCTCGATCCTTGTCGACACCGGCGACCGTCAGCACGGGCATGCCCGGCGTGGTCCCCATCGTCGTTGCCGCGGGCATCGCGGCAGCTGCGGTGATCTTCATGCGTTCTTCCCCTTCGACGCTCGGCTCATCCGTCAGTCGCAGGATGCTACCGACCCCGTCGGACAGGGCGGCTCACGCGGGTTGAAGGCCTCGCGGCGTCAGCCGACGACGACGGTCTTGAACGGCGGGGGCCATGCCGATTCGTTGCCGGCCGCGTCCTTCACCTGCACGTAGACGCCGCGGGTGCCGGTCCCGGCTCGCAGGCGGAACGGCTGGTTGGCGTTGTAGGGGATCCAGGCACCGAAGTCGCCGTAGTCGTCCGCGAGCCGCATGTAGGCGACGCAGACGTTGTCGGTGGCGGTCGTGCGCACGAAGATGTCGCTCGTCGGCGAGATCGCGGGCACGATCACGTCCTCCGGGCGCAGCACGGGCGGCGTGTTGTCCACGCCGCCGGCAGCGCCGCCACACGGGTTCGGCGCCGCGTAGCTGAAGTTGCGCCCGAACCATGCGCCCTCGTTGCCGAGCTCGTCCTGCAGCTGCACGTTGACGTACTTGGCGCCGTAGCCCGCGGTCGTCGTGAATGCGAACGGCGTGCCGTAGGCGACCCACGCGCTCGGGATGCCGTCTGTGTGGGCGTACCGGATCTTGGCGATGCGATGCGCATCGGTCGCCGTGACTGCCAGGGCGAAGGTCTGGGTGGTGACGTTGCCGTCGTTCGGCACGCCGAGCGCCGTGATGACCGGGCCCGCCTTGTCGGGAGCCTCGAGCGGCACGGGGACCGGAACGGCGCCGGGCGCGGGGTTCTGCGTGGAGCGCTTGATCCACAGGTTGCGCTGGCCGAGCCAGGCGTTGCCCTTCAGGTCGACCGCGATGCCGTGCGCCAGCCCCGGCAGGGCGACGGAGTAGTCGCGCGTGCCGTTGGGGCTGAAGCGGTCGGCGCGACGGCAGGCCGTGTTCGCGACCCACACGCCGCCCCACGGATCGAGACCGATGTCATACGGGGTGTTGAGCCCGGTCGCGGCGGCGCAGGTGGCGTCGGTGCCCCCGAAGGTCGAGGTCGCCGCGGTCTGGTGGTACTCGCCCGTCGCGGTGTAGTCGAAGCGCTGTGCGCGGCCCGCCTTGTGCTCGACGATCCAGACCGTGCGTCCGTCGCGGCTCGCGGTGATGCCCATGTTGACGTCGAACTCGCCGCTCGTCTCCCCGATGAACTGCGCCTTCACGGCGCCGGCCGGCGAGTACTTCAGGACGATCGCAGGTGATGCCTCGGAGAGGAAGTCACCGTCCCAGGCGCCCGTGTAGTAACCGGCCCAGCCACCGACCGAGTAGTAGATGTCACCCCAGGTGTCGGTGGCCACGAACTGGCCCTGCGGCAGCCACGCCTTGCCCCCCGACGTGAAGTTGCTGGGCTTCCAGGTAGCGTCGAGCGTGTAAGCGAGCGTGCCAGCGGCCCCGGTACGATTGAAGCGACGCAGCTCCGCGCGGCCCTTCACCGTGGCAGTCGTGTCGAGGCGCCGGGTGACGTACAGGTACGCCTCGTCGGGCGACGGTGCGACGTCGTAGTAGTGGGCGCCGGCCGGCAGTGCGATGCGACCGGGCAGCGTGCCGTCGGCCTCCGAGACGTAGATCGAGTGTCCGCACGCCACATAGACGGTGCCGTCCTTGGCTGCCTGGCCGCTGCCGTTGGTCCAGTCCTCGACCGGACAGATGCCGCGGGCCGCTGCCGCGAACGGCGGCAGGGGCAGGGGCTGGACCGCGGGCATGTCGGCGGTCGGTGTCGTCCCGGCAGCGCGGATCAACCTCTTCTGGGACTGCTCGCTGGCGTAGACGCTGCCGCGCCAGTCGACCGCGAGTCGGTGGCTCTTGTTCGTGACCGCGGTGCCGAGCGCCTTGGACCACACGAATCCGCCGTCGGCGGTGAACTTCTGGATTCGTGCGCACGTCGTGTCCATGACGTAGACGAAGCCCCACGGGTCCACGACGACGTCACCGGGCGCCGCGAACTTGCCGTTGCCGCAGTTGTTGTCGGTGCCGCCCCACATCTTGGCGGGCTTGTAGCTGCCATCGACCTGGTAGTCGAAGCGCTGCACGCGTCCACCGCTCTTCTCCACGACGTAGAGGTACTTGCCGTCCCGCGAGGTCGCGACGCCGCGATTCAGGAAGAACTTGCCGGGCTCGCCCTTGTCCGAGTAGCCCCCGACCCAGGCGATCTGGGTGCCGTCCGGCTTGTGGCGTGTGACGACGCTGTCGGCGGGGTTGTTGTGGGACGCGTAGATGTAGCCGTTCGCATCGGTGGAGATGGCAACCGGCGTCGCAGGGAAGGTCCACCCTGCCGCCGTGATCGCCGGCAGCTTCCAGACCGTATCGCGCGCATAGGTGCCGTCCGCCCTGCGGTTGAAGCGGATCGCGGTGTTGTTGGCGATCACGTACAGGTATGCCCCCGTGGGGGACGGGGCGACGTCGACCACCGTCAGCCCGATCGCGCGGTTCACCCAAGTGCCGTCGGCCTCCTGGATCCGCACGTTGGTGCCGCATCCCATGTACAGGCGCTTCTGCTCGTCGTACTGGCCGCCGTTCTGGGACGTGCCGCAGGACGTGAACGCACTCGCGGCGTAGGTCTCGGCGCCGGGCGCGGGCGCCAGGACACCGGGCAGCACGAACGGCAACGCCGCGGCAACGACGAGGAGCAGGGCGGGCAGGGCCCGTCGGGAGAAGGTGCGGCGGAAGGTCCTGGGCATCGAGCGTGTGCGCGCCGGTGCTGGACGCGCACCTTGCCGATCGGCCTGCATGCTCGAATGCTTGAGCGACGCGTCAGTGCGGCGGCGCCTCGCGCGGCACATTCCGGCCGGGAGTGCGCAGCTCCGGGTGCTCGTCGGCACACTCGAGCGCCTCGTCGTAGCCCGCGTCGAGGTGCCGGATCACGCCCATCCCGGGATCGCTGTCGAGCACGCGGCGCAGCCGCGCGGCCGAGCGCTCCGTGCCGTCCGCGACGACGACCATCCCGGAGTGGATCGAGTTGCCGATCCCGACCCCGCCGCCGTGGTGCAGGCTCACCCAGCTCGCACCGCTTGCGGTGTTCACGAGCGCGTTGAGGATCGGCCAGTCGGCGATTGCGTCGGAGCCATCCCGCATCGCCTCGGTCTCGCGGAACGGTGAGGCGACGCTGCCCGAGTCGAGGTGGTCGCGGCCGATCACGATCGGGGCTGACACCTCGCCGCTGGCGACGAGGTCGTTGAAGAGCAGGCCGGCCTTCTGCCGATCGCCGTATCCGAGCCAGCAGATGCGCGCGGGCAGACCCTGGAAGGCGACCTTCTCGGGGGCCAGGTCGAGCCACCGCTGGAGCAGCTGGTCGTCAGGGAAGGCCTCGCGCAGCGCCTGGTCGATGCGTGCGATGTCCGCCTCGTCGCCTGACAGCGCGACCCAGCGGAACGGGCCGATGCCACGGGAGAACAGCGGACGGATGTACGCGGGCACGAATCCGGGGAAGTCGAACGCGTTGTCGAGGCCAGCGTCGAGCGCCTCCGTGCGGATGTTGTTGCCGTAGTCGAACGTGTGCGAGCCGCTGCGCTGGAAGGCGAGCATCGCCTCCACGTGCTTGACCACCGTCGCGCGCGAGAGCCGCAGGTATGCCTCCGGGTCGGCGAGGCGCACGCGCGCGGCGTCCTCCATGGACAGTCCGGCCGGGATGTAGCCGCCGAGCATGTCGTGGGCGCTCGTCTGGTCGGTGACCAGGTCGGGGCGGAAGCCGAGCTCGTGGAGCTGCGCGAAGGCGGAGCCGGCATTGGCCTGGACCGCGACACTGAGGGCGCGCCCTTCGGCAGCTGCTGCCTGCACGCGGGCCATGCCCTCCTCGAGCGTGGGCGCGACCTCGTCGAGGTAGCGTGTCTCGAGCCGGCGCTGGATGCGGTGGGGATCAACTTCGATGCAGAGCACCGCGGCGCCGCAGAGCGTCGCGGCGAGCGGCTGTGCGCCGCCCATGCCGCCGAGGCCCGCTGTCAGGACCGTGCGCCCCACGAGGTCGGATGTGCCGTAGTGCTGCTGCGCCGCTGCCGCGAACGTCTGGAAGGTGCCCTGCAGGATGCCCTGCGTGCCGATGTAGATCCAGCTGCCGGCGGTCATCTGCCCGTACATGGTGAGGCCCTCGGCCTCCAGGCGGCGGTGTTCCTCCCACGTGGCGAAGCGCGGGACCAGGTGCGAGTTGGCGATGAGCACGCGCGGGCTGTCCGGCGTGGTCCGGAACACCGCGACCGGCTTGCCACTCTGCACGAGCAGTGTCTCGTCACCTCCGAGGCGCAGCAACTCCTTGACGATCGCGCGCAGCGCCGCGTGCGTGCGCGCAGCACGGCCGGTGCCGCCGTACACGACGAGGTGCTCGGGATCTTCGGCAACGTCGGGATCCAGGTTGTTGAGCAGCATGCGCAGCGCTGCCTCCTGCTCCCAGCCGCGCGCGAGCAGGTCCGTCCCGTGCGGCGCGTGCACGTCCGAGAGGTCACCGACCAGCTTCTCGACGATGGCATCGAGCTCGGCATCGGAGCGGGTCTCGGGCGCGGCGGCAGCAGGCGTGGTCGTCATGGCATCGATCCTAGTGCGCGCGTCTCAGCGCGGTGCGGCCGCTGGGCGAGCAGCCGCATCCAGCGGCGGCGGAGACGCACGTCCGGTGCGGAGCATGAGCTGCAGCCCGACGCCGGCGAAAAACAGGGACGCGGCGACGCCGTAGGCGCCGCGGGTACCGACCCCGTCCACGAACCAACCGGCTGCGACGCCGCTCACCGCGAAGCTGATCCACCCGATGGACTCCATGAGGCCGAACAGCGAGCCGCGGACGTCGTCGGTGCTGCGGCGCTGGATGATCGTCTGGCGAGCCGGGGCGGTGATGCCGATCCCGATGCCGAGCACGAACATGCCCGTCAGGGCGAGGGCGAGGGGATCGGTGACGGACACGATGCCGAGGCCCACTCCATGCAGCGCGAACCCGGCGACGACGACCCCGAACTCGCGACCCGGCTCCAGCAGGCGTCGCACGACGAGGCTCGCGACGAGTGCCCCGACCATCGGCGCGCTCCACAGTACACCGAGGCCGAACGCGCCCAGGTCGTAACGCTCCGCCAGCCGCGGATTGGCCACCGCTGCGAAGCCCACCCCGACGAACGCGACGAATCCGGGGAAGATCGTGGCTCGCAGCAACGGGTCGCGCCACGCGATCCGGATGGCCCGGGTGCGGGTGGGGCCGGTGTCATCCGTCACCGATTCAGCCACGCGCTCCGAACCGAGGTCCCGGTTGAAGCGCACGGCGATGCTGGCGACCAGCACGGCGCTCGCCACGAATGACACTGCGTTCGCGCCGAGGACCGCCTGGGTTCCGAGCAGTCCAGCCAGGGCTCCGCCAGCCGCTGGCGCGACCATCGACACGATCGTCTGGATCCGTGCGAGCAGTGCGTTGGCCCACGCCAGGTCGGCGTCCTCGACGAGGTTCGGGATCGCGGCCTGCGACGCTGCCATGAACGGGCTCTCGGCAAGTGCTCCGAGCGCCATCAGCAACACGAGCACGAGCGGCGGCGCATCCGTCCAGGCCGCGACGGCGAGCAGGCCGAAGCACGCCGCTGCAGCCAGATCCGACGCGATCATGAGCCGGCGTCGGTCGACGCGGTCGGCGAGCATGCCGGCAGGCATCGACGCCAAGCCAAGCACGAGCGAACCTGACAGGAACGCCGCCGCAACCCACCCGCTCGATCGCGTCGTCTCCCACAGGTGCCAGGAGAGCGCGACACTCGCAGCGCTGGAGCCGAAGACGCTGACGAATCGTGCGAGCGCGAGCCGCCGCGCGGCTGCGCGGTCGCGGGTCACGCGATCGAGATGCCGGCGGCCTGCTCGACCTCGTCGAGGAACGCGGCGGACGAGACGAGGGTCGCGACCTGCTCGATCTCGTCGCGCAGGATCCGGTCCTCTTCCAGGTACGGCACTCGCGCGCGCACGGCGGCGTGCAGCGCGCGGGTCCCGACGCCGGGTCGGCGCGGCGTGAGGAAGTCGACGCCCTGCGTCGCACACAGCAGCTCGATGGCCAGCACGCGCTCAGCGTTCTCGATCACGCGCAGGAGCTTGAGCCCGGCATGGTTGCCCATGCTGACGTGGTCCTCCTGCGCCGCGCTCGTGGGGATCGAATCCACGCTGGCCGGGTGGCAGTAGATCTTGTTCTCCGACACGAGCGACGCCGCCGTGTACTGCGCGATCATGTAGCCCGAGTTGAGGCCACCCTCGGCGACCAGGAAGGCAGGCAGCCCGCTGAGCGACGGATTGACGAGCCGCTCGGTGCGGCGCTCGCTGATGTTGGCGATCTCGGCGACGGCGATCGCCATGAGGTCGAGCGAGATCGCACACGGCTGGCCGTGGAAGTTGCCGTTGGAGCGCAGCAGCTCCTCCTCCGGGAACACGAGCGGGTTGTCGGTGACCGACTGCGCCTCGACCTGGAAGATGCGCATCGCGTGGTCGAGCGCGTCGCGCGATGCACCGTGCACCTGCGGGGCGAAGCGCAGCGAGTAGGCGTCCTGCACGCGGTCGCACCAGCGATGCGAGTCGGAGATCGTCGAGCCCTGCATCGCGGCGAGCATGTTGGCGGCGCTCGTCTTCTGGCCCGCGTGCGGGCGCAGCTCGTGGATCTGGGGCAGGAACGGCTGGTCCGAACCGCGCAGCGCCTCGACGCTCAGCGCCGCGACCATGTCGGCCATCCGCAGCAGGCGGCGCGCGCGCAGGCCGAAGACGATGCCCATCGCCGTCATGAACTGCGTGCCGTTGATGAGCGAGAGCCCCTCCTTGGACGCCAGCTCGATCGGCTCCAGGCCGCGCATGGAGAGCGCTTCGGCCGCGCACTTGAGCTCGCCGTCGACGAAGGCGTGACCCTCCCCCACGAGCGGCAGGCACAGGTGCGAGAGCGGCGCCAGGTCGCCCGAGGCACCCACGCTGCCGCGGGCGGGGACGAACGGCAGCACGCCCGCATTGAGCATCGCGACCATGCGGTCCACGAGCTCGAGTCGCACGCCCGAGTAGCCGAGCGCGAGCGTATTGATGCGCAGCAGGTGCGCGGCGCGCACGACTTCGTCCGGGTACGGATCGCCGACGCCGGCCGCGTGGCTGCGCAGCACACGCTTCTGGAGTTCCGCGGTCAGGCCGGCAGGGATGTGCGTGTCGACGAACCGCCCGACCCCGGTGTTGAGCCCGTAGGTCGACAGCTCGTCGCTCTCGGCGCGGTCGACGACGGCTCGCGCCGCGACGACCCGGTCCTTGGCCGATTGGGCCAGCTCCACCTGTACGCCACCGAGCGCGACCCGCTCGACCTCCTCGATGGGGAGCTCGGTACCGGTGATCTGGAAGGACGTCGTGGTCGGCATGCTGGAAGTCTCGCACGCATGACGAGACATCCCCAGTCGCCTCGCAATTTTCTGTCGTTGTACGACCGAAAATTGCGAGGCGACGGTCAGGGTGCGTCGAAGCTGCGCCGGGCCTCGTCGAGCGAGGGCTGCGAGCTCGCCAGGAGCGGGATCCCGCCCCCGGTGCACGCATAGCGCAGGGGCGCCAGCGCGGTGTCCGGGGCGAGGCCGACGAGCTCGGCGGCTGACACGCCCACGCCGAGCTCGGTGGCGATGCGGGTGATGGCGCTCAGTACGCGCGCCGGGCCGACGGACGCGTGGATCTCTATGTTGGTCGAGACCTGGGCGACGCCGCGCGAGGCGAGCCGCAGGCCGAGGGCTCGTACGCCGAGCAGCATGTCGTCGGAGTCCGCCGTCGCGCGGATGCGCCCCGCGATGGCGCGCGCGGCGTCGAGGCCGTCCGCGTCGAGGTCGACGTTGAATGCGACGAGCACCTCGCGCACGCCGCAGATCGTCATCCCAGCCGTGGGGTGCGGGGCGTTGGGGCCAGCGATCCGGGCCAGGTCGCCGTACATGACGCGCTCGGCCACCGTCGCGGGGCCACCGCGCCGAACTTCCCCGGTGTAGCCGGCACCCTCGATGCGCTCACGCCCGGCGTCGAGCCCGTAGCGAACCACCGGCACCTCGAGCGTGGTCCCGATGTAGGTGCCGACCCGCGCCGCCATCGACTGCGCCGCGGCGAAGGCTGCATCGCCCTCCTCCATGGCGATGATCGGGACCACGTCCAGCACCCCGACGCGCGGATGTACGCCGTGGCCGGCATGCAGGTCGAGCGCCTCGACGGCCACGCGAGCAAGCGCCTCGAGCGCACCGGCCAGCGCCTCGCCGCGACCCAGGATCGTCAGGACGCTCCGGTCGTGGTCGCTGTCGCGATGCACATCCACCACCTCGGCGCCCGTGCCATCCGCGGCTCCGGCAGCACGCGCCCCCTCGCGCGCGGCGTCCACGAGCATGTCGACGACTGCGACGTCGCGACCGACGCTCACGTTGGGGACGGATTCGAGCAGCGGGAGATCCACGGCGTGTACATGCCCGCGAGGACCCGTGCGATAGCCTCGCGCGAGATGAGCGTTCCCTCCCCACGCGTGCGGTGCGGCCCGATCGAGCTGCGGCTGATCACGCCGCGCACTGCCAACCAGCTCTTCACGCTCGCGCGCGACCCGGACGTGTCGCGCCAGCTGCAGTGGGATCCGCACGCGTCGATCGACGATTCGCTCGAGTACATCCACCACGCCGCCGAGCTGTGGCAGCGAGGCACCGCGTGGCTACCCGGGATCTTCGACGTCGAGCGCGGCCAGCTCGTCGGCTGCACCGCGCTCATTAACATCGACCGCGCGAATGCGCGCGCCGAGGTCGGGAGCTGGCTCGGGGTCCCGCACCAGGGGCGCGGCTACAACCTGCCGGCCAAGTCCGCGCTCGCCACGTTCGCGTTCGGCGAGCTCGAACTCAATCGGCTCGAGTTCCTGACCCGGGTCGACAATCCGCGGTCGCTCGCCGCGATGCGAAAGCTCCCCAACGTACGCGAAGAAGGCATCCTCGCGGAGCGCATCGTGCAGAAGGGTGCCCGCTACGACGCAGTCATGTTCGCGCTGCTCAAGGGCGAGTTCGACGGTGAGGCCTGGCCCGGAGCCACCGTGGATCCTTCGGTCGCGGCGGTCGGCGGATGAGCCCGGCTGCCACCTCCATCACCATCCCCGCCTGGGCCAACGGACCCGACGGTTCGGGCAACGGCGGCTGGACTGCCGGACTGCTCGCCGGGCAACTCGCGCAGGCGCCACGCGGCGTGGCGGTTTCGCTGCGGGTCCCGCCGCCGCTGGATCGCGCCCTTCGCATCGAGCCGGCCGGGGACGGCGGGATCACCCTGTGGGACGACGCCACCGAGGAGCCGGTCCTCGTCGCCTCGGCAGATCCCGAGGACGTCGAGCTCCAGGTGCCGGACGTCGTACGCGGGATCTCGCTCGCGCGGGCACAGGTCGCCACGACCAACTTCCCGTTCCGCGACCAGCACCCCTTCCCGCGATGCGTCTCCTGCGGCACCGCGCGCGACCCGGAGCTTCCCGCGCTGCACCTGCATGCGGGCCTCGTGCCGGCGTGCGTGATCCTGGACGACGCTGGTGAGCTGACACCGGTGTTCGCGGCGCCGTGGACTCCCTCGATCGACATGGCCGACGGCGACGACCTCACCACGGCATCCGTCGCCGCACGCTGGAGCGCCCTCGACTGCCCGAGCGCCGCCCCCGTGGCCGACCCCGAGGCCGAGAACCCTGTCGTCCTGGCGCGCATCGCCGTCCGGCTCGACGCCGAGGTCAGCATCGGTCACCCGCACATCGTCGCGGCATGGCGGCTCGCTGTCGACGGGCGCAAGCGCTGGACCGCTTCCGTCCTCATGGACGCCGACGGCGACGTGCTCGGCATCGCGCGGGCGCTCTGGATCGAGGTGCGGTCGCGATGAGCTCGGACGGCTCCGCCCCACGGCGACCACAACCGATCGAGCACGGCGGGGCGCCGGCCGACGTCCGCCTCGAGCGGGCGATGCGCATGCTGCGCTCCTCCACCGTGCGTGGCGTCAAGTTGAGCGCCCGCGCCTGGGCGCGGCATCCCGTCCATCCGTGGAACGGGCCGCCCGTGGACCATGATCGCGCGCTCGTGATCGTCGGCGGGTTCGCGGGCAGCATGGAGTTCTACACGCTGCTGCGACGCTCCTACGAGGCGGCGGGTATCCGACGCGTCGCGGTGATGCCACCGGTCGACAACGCCTTCGCCGACATCCGCGTGAGCGCCGAACGGCTCGAGACGATCGTGCGGCTGCTCGGCGGGGAGGTCGACATCGTCGGCCACAGCGAGGGCGGGCTGATGGCGCGCTGGTTCGTGAAGGAGCTGGGCGGTGACGATGTCGTGCGACACGTCGTGACGCTCGCGACGCCGAATCGCGGGCTCCCGGCACGACTCGAGGACTACCCCTGGCTCGAGCGCTACTCGACCGCGCGGCGGATCCACAAGGTCGTGGACGCCGTGGCGCACCGCACGGTGGTGCCAATGGCGAGCGTCGCGCTGCGCCAGATGCTGCGCGGCAGCGAATTCATGGAGACGCTCGGAACCCACGTGCCGCCCGGGCGCACCGAGTACCTGGCGGTCCGCTCCAAGTGGGACGGCGTCGTGCCGTTCGGCGCGAGCGACCTGCCGCCGGGGCCCAACGTGGCGAACGTCTCGCTGCGCGCCGGCGTGCGCTATGGCAACCACGCGGCGATCGCCTCGACGAGCAACGAGGCGTTCGAGGCCGGCATGACGTTCATCCGCCGCGACTGAACACGTCCGCACGTGAAACGGCCGGGCCCGCATCCGTGCGGTCCCGGCCCTGTTCACTGTCGCATCGACGAGGGGGTCGATACGTCACGTCCAGGCCCGCGCTGCGGTGGGCATCCGTGCCCGTGCTGCGCGCTGGACGATCTTCGGTTCCGCCGTTCAGGCGGGGTGCGGGCCCGGCCCGACGCCCGGACCGGGTGTCAGGTGACCCGCGGGCGGAGGTGTCGCTCCGGGATCGCGGGGTGCGGCGGGTGCCGTCGGCGCGGGCTGCGCCGGCGGTGCGGTCGGCGCAGGAGCCGGAGCGGGAGCTGCCGGGGGCGGCGCAAGGGCCGCGGCCACGTCAGCCATGGTCGCCTTGGTCTCGCCGATCGCGCCGGCGGCGATCTCACCGACCTTGATCGGCGTCTTGGACTGGCCTGCCATGGCGACCTGGCCGCCCATGAAGGCGAGCCCGGAAGCGGAGCTCATCAGCTTCAGGTGCAGGTCGGTGGCGATCGTGCGCAGCTGCTCCATCGCCTTGACGTGGGCGTGCTGCAGCAGCATCGAGGCGTCCGTCAGCAGGGCGCTGGCCGCCTGTGCACCCTTGGCGCCCTCGGGCGTGGCACCGCCGATGGTGATGGCGGAGAGCTTCGCCAGGTGGGCGTCCACCTCGCCGAGCGCGTCCGAGGCGCTCGTCTTCATGAGCTTGTCGATGACCGCCTGCTTGGCCGCGGCGGCTGACGCTGCCGCATCGGCTGGGCCGGCCTGACCTGACGCCGGCGGAGTCGCACCGTCGGGAAGCTTGGGACCTGGCGCGGCCGGGGCTGTCGGCGCGGCCGGAGCCGTGGGGGCGGGAGGGGCCGTCGGCACCGGCTTGGGTGCCGCGACGAGCGGAGCGTTGACCTGCATGGGTGGACCTCGTGGCTGGGGAGTGGAGGCGCCTGTGTGTCGCCCCCCGTGCACTCGCCCCGACGGGTCGCCCTCCCCCGTGGCCGCCGACGCCGCCGGTCGTGGCCGCACGCGCCCGGCTATTCGCCCTCGAGGTTCGCCAGCAGCTCGGCGCTGCGCTCGTCGCCGCGGGCTGCGGCGCGCATGAGCCAGCGGCGCGCCTCGGCAGGATCGTCGGCCAGGCGCGGGTCGTCCACGTCGTGCTGGAGCGTGTCGCCGAGCTTGCTCGCTGCGAAGGCCGAGCCGCTGCGCACGGCACGGCGCAGCCAGTGGCGCGCCTCGTCGACCAGCTCGTCCGGATCCTCTTCTGGCGCCGGCGCGAGCGCGTGGTGCAGGAGCCAGTCGGCGTACATGCACATGGCCTGCGGGTCCTCGCACCAGGCGCGTGCGCGCAGCAGGGCGACGTCGAGGCGCCCGCGAAGGATGCTCGCCTCGAGCTCCTCCGGGTCGTACGATCCTGGGTCGCCTGCCGTCATGTTCGCATCCTGACGTGAGGCCCAGTCACGCGTCGGGCATAGGCGCTGCATGACCGACGAGCAGTTCGACATCGTGGTGGTAGGCGGCGGCCCCGGCGGCGAGGCGTGCGCCGCGCACGCCGCTCGCAGCGGGGCACGGGTGGCGCTCGTCGAGCGCGACAAGGTCGGAGGCGAGTGCCCCTACTGGGGCTGCATGCCGTCCAAGGCGCTGCTGCGCCCGCCGCAGGCTGTGGCCGAGCTGCTGCGAACGCCGGGCGCGGCCGAGGGTCTCACCGGTGCGCTGGACGTGGACGCGGCCTTCGCTCGCCGCGACGAAGTGGTGCGCCACCTCGACGACACGAGCCACGCAGAGCGCATCCAGCGCCGTGGCATCGAGATCGTCCGCGGACACGGCCGGCTCGATGGTGAGCGTCGCGTCGTCGTCGAGCTCAACGATGGCGGGAGGCGCACCCTGGTCGCCGCCAAGGCGGTCGTGCTCGCGCCGGGATCGCGCGCAGCCATGCCCCCGATCGACGGCCTGGTCGACGCCAACCCCTGGACCAATCGCGAGGCGACGCTCGCCGATCGCGTCCCCACCTCGCTCGCGATCCTCGGGGGCGGCGTGATCGCCGTCGAGCTGGCACAGGCCTACGCCGCCTACGGCTCGCAGGTGACGATCGTGGAATTCGCCGACCGCCTGCTGTCCCGCGAGGAGCCCGAGGCGGCGCAGCTCGTCGCGGAAGCACTGGAGCGCACGGGAGTCACCGTGCGCTGCGGAACGACCACCTCCAGCGTCACCCGGCTGGGCGACGGGCGCGTTCGCATGGACCTCGACACCGGCGAGACGATCGTCGCGGACGAGCTGCTCGTCGCCACCGGACGCGTCGTCAACGTCGAGCAACTCGGACTGGAGACGGTCGGCGTCGAGCCCGGCAAGAACGGCATCATCGACGTCACCGACTGCATGTACGTGGCGAGCACCGATTGGCTCTTCGTCGTCGGCGACGCGAACGGCCGCGCGCAGCTCACCCACGCGGCCGTGTACCAGGCACGGGTCGCCGCCCGAAACGCGCTCGGCATCGAGACGCACTGCGTCGAGGACAACGTCGCCGCCGCACGCGTCGTGTTCACCGAGCCGAACCTGTGCGGCGTCGGGCACACGCTGCAGAGCGCGCGCGATGCCGGCCTCAACGTGACGTCGGTCGACCGTGATCCGCAGCGCACGGCTGCCGGTAGCTTCTACGGCCGCGGCACCGAGGGATTCACCCGGCTCGTCGTCGACGTGGACCGCGGGGTGCTCGTGGGAGCCACCTTCGTCGGCCCCGACATCAGCGAGCTCCTCCATTCCGCGACGATCGCGATCGTGGGCCAGGTGCCGCTCGAACGTCTCCAGCACTGCGTCGCCCCGTTCCCCACGCGCAGCGAGGTCTGGACCCGGTGTGTCGAGGCGATGGAGCGCGACGAGTTGCTCTCCCCTGCGCTGCGCTGAGCCTTCGCTAGGCGCGACTTCGCGTGCGCGCGCGCCAGCGCGAGCGCACCAGCAGGCCGAACCACGCGAGCCCGATCACGGCTGCGAGCGGTCGAGGAGCGAGCAGTGCATCCAGGTGCACGCCACGGGATTCATCGATCGCGTCCTGCCATGCAGCGGACTGCGGGCCGGACGCTCGCGCGGCAGGCCCCTCGTCGGCGACCGCGCGCTCGACTTCGGCTCGGGCGGAGGACCGAGCTTCTGCCCGCGCCTCGCAGCTCACACGATCCCCCGTGTCGTGCAGCACCTCACAGCCACCGGCCGTGGCCACGCCCGGGAACGTGGTCATCGCGATCACGACTGTCAGGGCCGCCATACTGGTCGTTATCCGCATCATCGGCTTCCGAGTACCCGGATCACGTGCGATGCTCACGCGAATGAGCCGCGCGACCGACAGACCCGAGCCCGACGGTGGCTGGAAGAGCTTCCGACGCCTGCTCACGTTCTTCCGGCCCTTCAAGCGCCAGCTCGCGATCAGCGTCGCCACCGGCATCGCGATCTCCCTCCTCGCCACCCGGATCCCATTCCTGATCGGGCAAGCCGTCAACATCCTCAAGGATCGCGACTTCGCGGAGATGGACAGTGTCGTCAAGGAGCTGCTCGTGGTCGCGGTCGCGATGGCGGCGCTCGGTGCCTCCCGGCGCATCGCCGCGGGCTTCATGAGCCTCGGGATGGAACAGACCATCCGCGAGCGCCTGTTCTCCCACCTCACCGGCCTCGGCTTCCGCTTCTTCGACAAGCAGCAGACAGGGCAGCTGCTTTCGCGCGTGACGAGCGACGTGTCACAGGTCCGCTTCTTCCTCGGGTACGGGCTCACCTACTCCTTCATGCACCTGGCCAAGCTCGTCACGGTGCCGATCCTGCTGTTCAACATCGATTACGTGCTCGGATCCGTCGTGCTGTTCGTGATGCCGATCATCGTGTTCGTCAGCGTCCGCTTCTCGCGCCGGGCACACCCCGTCATGCGTGAAGCCCAGCAGCGACTAGCGTTCGTCACGGCCCATGGCGAGGAGACCATCGTCGGCGCGCGCGTCGTGCGTTCATTCGGTCAGGAGGAACGCGAGGTCGCGCGATTCCGCAGGCTCACGGACGACGTCGTCGATCGCGAGCGCGAGGTCATGCGCATCGAGGGGAAGTTCAAGCCGCTCTACGGCCTGATCCCGAACCTGACGCTCGCGACGCTCATCATCGTCGGTGCACGTCGCATCGATTCGGGTGCGATCAACGCCGGCGACTTCGTGGCGTTCTTCTTCCTCGTGCTCATCATCACGGGACCGCTCCGCATCATCGGCAACCTCCTCAACCGCGCCCAGCGTGCCACCGCATCGAGTGACCGGCTGTTCGAGCTCCTCGACGCCGACGACCGGATCCCGCAGCTCGACTCCCCGACGCCGATGCCCGAACGCACCGACCAGGGATCGAGCCTGTCGTTCGAGGGCGTCACCTTCGGCTATCGCGACGGCCGACCCGTCATCGATGACCTGTCGCTCGAGGTGCCGCGCGGGCAGACCGTGGCCCTGATCGGTGCGACCGGCTGTGGCAAGACGACCCTCGCCTCGCTCGTGCCGCGCTTCTACGATCCGGAGCAGGGCACGGTCCGCATCGACGGCGTCGACCTGCGCGAGCTGTCGCTCCACGAGCTGCGCCGCTCAATCGGCATCGTCGACCAGGAGCCCTTCCTGTTCAGCGCGACGATCGCCGAGAACCTGCGGTTTGGGAATCCCGACGCGACGGACGAGCAGGTCTGGGCCGCCATCGATTCGGCGCAGGCACGGGAGTTCGTCGATCGGCTACCGAACGGCATCGAGACGATCGTCGGCGAGCGCGGCCTCACGCTCTCGGGCGGCCAGCGCCAACGCCTCGCGATCGCCCGCGCGCTCGTCGTCGATCCGCGCGTGCTCATCCTCGACGACGCGACCGCTAGCGTGGACAGCCAGGTCGAGGAGCGCATCTCCACTGCGCTGTCGGGCGACACCGGTCGCCGCACGACCATCATCATCGCCCACCGTCCGAGCACGATCGCCCTCGCCGACCACATCGTGGTGATGGGCCACGGCACGATCGAGGACCAGGGCACCCACGACGAGCTCATCCAACGGAACCCGACCTACCAGCTCGTGCACGAACAGCGCGCCGCGCGCCGCGAGTTCCTGCTCGACGAACAGGCCGAGGGTGACGCGTCGGAGAAGACCGGGGGCCTCGCATGACGACCGACTCCGCAGCCGTCTCGTCCAACTCCGTCGCGCTCCCGACCGCCGCGGTCAACCGGCGCCGACTTCGAGTGCTCGCCGCCTACGTGCGCCCGCACTGGGTGGAGTGCACCCTTGCGGTGATCACGACCATCGTCGCGACCGGATGCGTCACCCTCATCCCGTTCCTGTACAAGCTCGCCCTCGATGCCGGCAACATCGACAAGGAAGGCTCGGCTGCGGGCGCGATCGACTTCGCCGACCTGCAGCTGTTCGTCGGCATCGCCATGGGCATCGCCTTCGTCCACTACTTCGCCGAGCGGCTGGCGCAGCGCTGGTCGATCTGGAGCGTGCGCGTCGTCAACGACCTGCGCACCGACCTGTACAAGCACATCAACAAGCAGGGTCTCGACTTCTTCTCGCGCCAGCGCACGGGCGTCGTGATCTCGCGCCTCACCAACGACGTCGAAGCACTCGCCCAGCTGGTGAACGAGGGCGTGTTCATGCTATTCGCGAACGTGCTGCTGCTCGTGGGCATCGAGGGATTCCTGTTCTCCATGAGCCCGGAGCTGGCGCTCTGGGTCAACATCGTCTTCCCGATCATGCTCGTGGGCACCCTCTCGTTCCGCTACTACTCCACCCGCGCCTACCGCCGCACCCGCGAGCGCATGGCGCTCGTCACCGCTTACCTCGCCGAATCGCTCGGCGGCATGCGCGTGCTCCAGGCGTTCGCTGCCGAAGAGCGCGCCGACGCGGAGTTCGAGGAGACCAACACGCACTACCGCCGGGCCAACATGGAGACCATCTGGCTGAGCGCGGCGTATTTCCCCGGCGTCGAGCTGCTCGCATCGATCGGCACCGCCATCGTGCTGTGGAAGGGCGGGCTCCTTGCGGAGGTCGGAGCGGTCGACGCGGCGATCGTGATCGCCTTCATCCTCTACCTCGAGAACTTCTTCGACCCGATCCAGCAGCTGTCGCAGTTCTACGGCTCGTTCCTCGCGGCGATGGCTGCGCTCGACAAGATCATGCTGGTGATGGAGACCGAGCCGACCATCCAGGACCCCGAGGATGCGCTCACGCTCGACCGGGTCCGCGGCGAGGTGACGTTCCGGGACGTGGGCTTCCGCTACACGGATGAGAGCCCCGAGGTGCTGCACGACGTGAGCGTGCACGTGGATGCGGGACAGACGGTGGCGCTCGTGGGTCACACCGGCGCGGGCAAGAGCACCTTCGTGAAGCTGCTGACCCGGTTCTACGATCCCACCAGCGGCAGCGTGCTGCTCGACGGCCACGACCTGCGCGACTTCGACCAGCAGTGGCTGCGCCGCAGCATGGGCATCGTGCCCCAGGAGGGCTTCCTGTTCTCGGGTACGGTCCGCGAGAACATCGCCTACGGACGGCCGGACGCATCGCTCGAGGATGTCGAGGCAGCGGCACACGCGGTCGGGGCCGAGTACTTCATCGAGGATCTGGAACACGGCTACGACACGCAGGTCGGTGAGCGCGGATCGCGCCTGAGCGCCGGCCAGCGCCAGCTCGTCGCGTTCGCCCGAGCCATGCTCACCGACCCGCCGCTGCTCGTGCTCGACGAGGCCACCTCGAGCGTCGACGTCGCCACCGAGCTGCGGCTCGCCGACGGACTACGCGCGCTCGTCGCGGGCCGCACCGCCTTCATCGTGGCGCACCGCCTCTCGACCATCCGCGACGCCGA
>JAOPYU010000304.1 GCA_025964455.1 Thermoleophilia bacterium
CGAGATGTCGAACGTCGACCTCGCCCAGGAGTTCACCAACATGATGATCGCGCAGCGCGGCTTCCAGGCCAACTCGAAGATCATCACGACGAGCGACGAGCTGCTCCAGGAGCTCGTCAACCTGAAGCGCTAGTAGTACGGCGTGACCTTCGTGGCTTCGTCGCGTCGATCCGGGCACTGATTGCCCGGGTCGGGGCGGAGATGGTCCGCGAGCGGGGATTCACCACCCCGCCACGAGGAGCACTCCGTGCCGTCAACAGCATTCCCGGTCGCCGCCACGGATGGCGGGTCCGATGCGACGCTCGTCGAGGGGTCGCACGCAGCTCATGCGTGCGACCCTTCGCGATCTTCCGGGGCCGTGGCGGCGATTGCAGGATTTCCAGCATGAGCTGTGACCTCAAGCGGCTCCGCAGGCGCGCCGATGCCATCCCCGTGATCACGCTCAACCGCATCCACGACAACGGCACGTTGCTGGTGAACGCCGACCTCATCGAGACGATCGAGGCGACGCCGGACACCATCATCACCCTCGTGAACCGACACCGCTACATCGTCGCCGAATCGGTGGACGAGGTGGTCGATCGGATCGTTGCCTTCCGCGCGCGCATCGGCGCCGCGATCGACGTGACCGGAGACCACGCAGTCGCCGCCCGAACCCTCGTGGCCACTGCCGATGACGAGGAGCGGGCAGCCTGATGGCCGACGACCTGGACCTTTCGAGCGGCGGCGACGAGCCGATCGCGACCGACGACACGAGCAGCGGCGGCTCCCTCGACATCAGCCTCCTGCTCGGCCTCGCCATCGCCTTCGGAGGCGTCATCGGCGGCCTCTACATGGAGGGCTCGTCGATCGGCAAGTACTTCGGCCCGAGCGCCGCGGTCATCGTGCTCGGCGGCACCCTCGGCGTGACCATCGCGTCCGTCGGCCTCGAGGCGATCAAGGGCGTGCCCGGCACCTTCATGCGTGCGCTCAAGTACCAGTCGATGGACCGGCCCAGCTCGATCAACACGCTCGTGGGCTTCGCCGAGAAGGCGCGCCGCGAGGGCCTGCTCGTGCTCGAGGACGACCTGCGCTCCACCGAGGACGAGTTCCTGCGCCGCGGCGTGCAGCTGGTCGTGGACGGCACCGACCCCGAGCTGGTCAAGGAGATCCTGCGCACCGAGGTGGATTCGCTCCACGAGGAGCGCCACGCCGACGCGAGCGTCTGGGAGACCATGGGCGGCTTCGCGCCGACCCTCGGCATCTGCGGCACCGTCATCGGCCTCGTCCTGGTGCTCTCCAACATCTCCGACCCATCGAGCCTCGCCGCATCCATCGCGGTGGCGTTCATCGCGACGCTCTACGGGCTCGGCTCGGCGAACCTGATCTTCCTGCCCGTCGGCAACAAGCTCAAGGGCTGCGCCACGGACGAGATCGCCGGCAAGGAGATGCTCATCGAGGGCATCCTCGCGATCCAATCGGGTGACAACCCGCGCATCGTGGAGGAGAAGCTCGTCGCCTTCCTGACCACCAAGGACCGCGCGGCCTACCGCGCAGCCAAGGACGCCGCTACCGGCGACCTCGACATGGACCTGGCGGCGTAGGCACATGTCTGGACGACGCGGTCGAGGCGCAGGGGGCGGTGGCCACGGAGGTGGCGGCGAAGAGCGCTGGCTGCTCCCGTACTCCGACATGATCACCCTGCTCCTGGGGCTGTTCATCGTGCTGTTCGCGATGAGCTCGATCGACGCCAAGCAGTTCGACAACGTCAAGCGCTCGCTCGCGCAGACCTTCAACGGCGAGGTGCTCGAGGAGCCCGGCAGCGTGCTGCCCGGCTCGAACGGCGTCCAGGATCCGACCGCCGCGAGCGACACGCCCACGACGACGGTTGAGGAGATCGAGAACGCGAGCCGCACCACGGCCGCGCGATTCGACAAGGAGCAGTCCAAGCTCAGGGACGTGGCCAAGGAACTTCGCCTCGCCAACGACGTGCAGGTCGTGCGCACGGAGCGCGGGATCGCGATCCGGCTGGCGGGCGACGCGCTCTTCGAGCCCGGCTCGTACGCGATCCGACCCGAGATGCGCGAGGGCCTCGTCACCATCGAGCGCGAGCTCGCCGCCTTCGGCCACCCGATCGAGATCGGCGGGCACACCGACGGCCAGCCCTTCGACGGGGAGTTCGGCAACATGGGCCTGTCGACAAGCCGTGCCAATGCGGTGCACAAGTTGTTCCTCGAGCTGAAGTACCCGGTCGACAAGATGACCACGAAGGGCTTCGCGGCGATCATGCCGGTCGTTCAGCCGAAGTACCCCAAGGAGTCGGTGCGTGCCAACCGCCGCATCGAGATCACCATCCTGGAGCCCGGCTCGGGCGACGGTTTCCCCAACGACGCGGCGAAGAACGCAGCCACCCGCGAGGCGAAGGCATCGTTGAACGCGGCCCAGCCGTCAGTCGCCGAAGTGGACAAGGCGCTCGACGAATCCTTCGACGACGGGCTCGTCGATGAGCTCGCCATCACCTCGGCAGAGATCGGGTGAGGGCATTGCACGACATCCAGCCTGCACTGACTGCTCAAGCAGTCCTCGCGAACTGCCGAATCCTCCGCCAGACCCAGGAGACCACCGCTTCATGAGCAAGCTCAAGCTTCCCATCATCATCGTGCTCGTCCTCGCCGCACTCGGCGGAGGCCTGTTCTTCAGCGGCGTCGTCGGTGGCAAGACCGACGGCCCTGCCAAGAAGCACGTGATCGAGCCCACCACGCTCGGACAGGACTTCGTGGTGAAGCTCGCCGACACCGAGGGTGATCACTACCTGGCGTTCAACGTCGCGCTCCAGCTGGAGCCGATGGACGAGGAGCACTGGACCGCGTTCAGCGGCGCCGGCGGTGGCGGTCACGGTGGCGCGGCCGAGGCACCGGGCCCGGCGAAGGTCGCCACGTACCCGAAGTTCTACGACGCCGTGATCGAGACCGCGGGCACCTTCAGCGCGACGGACCTCAACACCGAGGGCGGCAAGACCCGCCTCAAGGAGCGCCTGCTCGCCCGCTTTGCCGAGATCGCCGAGACCGACGCCGCCGAGGCCAAGGCTGGCGCAGCGTCCGAGGATCCCACGCACGTTGGACCGCCCTACCATGTCATGGACGTGT
>JAOPYU010000321.1 GCA_025964455.1 Thermoleophilia bacterium
GGCCTGCGCCACCCACGACGCCGTCATGATCCCGAACGTCACGAAGGCGACGGCCGATGCGAGCACGAGCCCGTCGGCGAGCGCATAGGCGGCCATGACCGCGCAGCCGACGATCCAGCAGGCGTACATGAAGGCGAGGGGCCGCGACGGCAGGCCCCGCTGGCCGACGAGGATCGACGCGAGCATGGAGCCGAGGCCGCCACACGCGAGGATCACGCCGAGCCCGCCCGCGCCATGCCCCAGCTCGTGCTTGGCGAGGTACGGCACGAGCACCTCGAGCGGCCCCCAGTAGAAGATCAGGACGAACGTCGCCGCGAGCATCGAGCGCGCGAGCCACGGGTTCTGCCGGACGTAGCCGAGCGACTCGCGCACGTCGCGCACGAGCGCCTGCACCGGTCCCTCCTCCGGGTCGGCCGCTGCGGCATCCGGGTCCCCGGGTTGCACGGATCGGATGTCACTCGCCCGCATCAGCAGCAGCGCCGCACCGGACGCGGCGAACGTCCCCGCATTGACCAGGAACGCGCCGCCAGTGCCGGCCACTGCGATGATGAGGCCGCCTGCGGCTGGCCCGAGCAGCCGGAGTGACATCGGGCGCAGGACCCCGAGCAACGAGTTGGCCGGTACGAGCGCATCGGCGCGCACGATGTCAGGGATGATCGCGCCGGCGACCGGTGCATAGATGCCGTCGGCGAGCCCGTAGAGCATGCCGATGGCCACGAACCCCGGCAGTGACAGGTGGTCGGTCAGGGCGAGCACGCCGATGAGCACGAAGATCACGCACCGTGCGACGTCCGATGCGATCAGCAGGCGCCGGCGGTCCATGCGGTCCCCGGCCACGCCGCCGATCAGTGACACCGGCACCTGGGCGAGGGTCCACGCCGTCAGCACCAGCCCGAGCGCGGTCGCCGAATCCGAGAGCGAGTACACCTGCCACGCGATCGCGACGAGCGCGATGCCGTCACCGAGCATCGACGTCGCGGTCGCGAATGCGAACAGCGCGAAGTTGCGGTCGCGCAGTGGCGTCAGGATCCCGGGCATGGCGTCAGCCGCCCAGCACCGCTTCCATGACGTCGTCGTCCGCCTCGAAGTTGGCGCTCACCTTCTGGACGTCGTCTAGGTCCTCGAGGAAGTCGATCAGGCGCAGCACCTTGGTGAGCCCCTCCTCCCCCAGCTCGATCGTGTTGGAGGGTCGCAGCACGCTCTCGGAGCGCTCCACCGTGAAACCGCTCGCCTCGAGCGCCGCACGGACCGGCGCGATCGCGCCCGGCTCGCACGTCACGACCAGCACGCCGTCCTCACCCGAGATGTCCTCGGCGCCGGCGTCGGCGGCCGCCATGAGCGCCTCGTCCTCGTCCGCGCCCTCCGCGAGCTGGACCTCGCCGATCCGGTTGAACATCCACGCGACCGAACCATCGGTGCCGAGGGAGCCGCCGGAGCGGCTGAAGGCGTGGCGCACCTCGGCCGCGGTGCGGTTGCGGTTGTCGGTGAGGCACTCGACCATCACCGCGACGCCATCGGGGCCGTACCCCTCGTAGAGGACCGCCTCGAAGTTCTCCGCGTCGGCGTTGCCCTCTCCCTTCTTGACCGCCCGCTCGATGTTGTCCTTGGGCATCGAGACGTCCTTGGCGGCCTGGATGGCCTGCGCGAGGGACGCGTTGGAATCCGGATCAGGGCCGCCGAGCTTGGCGGCGACCGTGATGGCGCGGGCGAGCTTGGAGAACATCACGGCACGCTTGGCGTCCTGGCGCCCCTTGCGATGCTTGATGTTGGCCCATTTGGAATGACCGGCCATGGTGACCCTCCCTGAGGAATCCGTCGAACGTCGATGCCGAGGATACCCCACCCGCAGGCAGGCTCAACCGCCCGTGGTGGGCGCTGCGGTGCGGGCCAGCTCCACGAGCCGGGCGTGGAGCGTACGGTCCGACGTCAGCTCCGGATGGAAGGTCGCGGCCAGCAGGTGACCGTCGCGCACCGCGACGGGCTCGCCGGCCGCGTCGCCGTCACCGAGGGTCGCGAGGACCTCCACGTCGGGGCCGGTCCGCACGATGCGGGGCGCGCGGATGAAGACGCCCTCGGTGACGCGCTCGTCACTCCAGCGCACGGCCCCTTCGAAGGAGTGCACCTGGCTCCCGAATCCGTTGCGCTCGACCTGGATGTCGAGCAGGGCGAAGCACGGCGGTGCGCCGTCCGGCGCCGTGTCGGCGAGGACGATCATCCCGGCGCACGTGCCGAGCGTCGGCAGCCCCGCCTCGATCCGGGTGCGCAGGGGCTCGAGCAGCTCGCAGCGGTCGAGCGCCTTGCGGATGGCCGTGCTCTCCCCGCCGGGGAGGACCACGCCATCGCACTGGTCGAGCTGTGCTCGCGTGCGCACCTCGAAGGCGTCGGCGCCGCACTCGTGCAGCGCCGCGACGTGTTCGGCGAAGGCCCCCTGCATCGCGAGCACGCCGATGCGTGGCGCGTGCGTGGAGCGACCGGGATCGGTGTCGGTGACGGGCATGCCATCGGATGGTATCGCGCGGTCGGCGTCAGTCGCGGCGCGCGACGAACATGGTGTTGGTCGTCGTCACGCGCAGCGGGCCGTCGAAGGGCTCCAGCTGGTCGGCGAGGTGCGCTCGTGTCAGTGATGTGCGCACGTGTCGCACGGCCGCGGCGTGGTCGGGGAAGGTCGCGGTGCCCGCCATCGACCGCTGCTCCACGTCGGTGAAGTGCCGCCCGAGGACCTCGGCGCCGTTCTCGTTGGAGAAGCGCAGCGCCGGGGCCGTGCCCTCGTCGCCGACGCGGTCCCACAGCTCGCGCATGTGCCGCAGCCCCATCGTGCTCGCGACGAGCCGTCCACCGGGCCGCAGCACACGCCGGATCTCCTGCAGCCCGGCGTCCAGGTCGGGCACGTGGTAGAGCATCCAGTTGGCCACGACCACGTCGAACTGCGCCTCCGGCCACGGCATCAGCTGGATGTCGCCAATCTGCACGTCGAGCCCGCGCAGCGCGGCTTCCGCCGCCATGCCGGGCGAGAAGTCCAGGGCCACGACGCGTACCTCGCCGGGCAGCTCCGAGCGCAGCTGGTCGCTGAATCGTCCGTCGCCGCACCCGACCTCGAGCACCTGCGCGACGGGCTCCTCCGCGATCGCATCGCGGATGAGCGCGAGCATGTCCGGGTCGTGGTACTCGCGCCATGCGCGGAAGCGCTCCTCCAGCCGGGAAGGATCGCTGTAGTCGCGACGGACCAGTTCGATGTCGTCGATGCGGGCCACGACCGCAGCTTACCGGCCGTTGCGGTCAGCGAACATCGACGACGAGACCCCGGTGGTCGGTGGGCAGGCCGCGGCGGAACTCGACCGCGGCGACGTCGGCCACGGCAGAATCCACGACCTGGAGCCCACGCACGTAGGGGTGGTCGATGCGGTGCGACTGCGGCGTGCCGAGCGAGGAGGTGTCGCGCTGCGCCGCTCGCGCCCGCGTCCCCCCGTTCGGACCGCTCGCGGCGAGCTCATCATTCGCATGGACGAAGCCGCCGGGCCGCAGGATGCGATCGGTCTCGCCCTGCAGCTGGTTGAGGTCGCCCGCCAGGACGAGTCGCTCGCGCTCGAACCCCCGCGCGGCGCCCTGCGCACCGTCGAGCGCTCCGACGTAGCCGAAGCCGCCGTCGCGGCGGATCCCACGTGACATGTCGATGATCGCGCCGAGCTGTGCGTCGCGCAGCGCTTGATCCTCGAGCGGCCGGTTGGCGAGGTGCGTACCGAGCGCCGTGATGCGTCCGCGTGCGTCCGGTGCACGCACGTCGGCGATGCCGACGCTCCGCAGCTCCACGTCGGGCGTGCTCGTCGGCAGGCGGGCATTCACCGCGCGATCGATGTGGAAGCCGTTGCGGACGTAGATCGCCGTCCCGTAGTGCTGGTGGGCGGTGCGGAAGGGGTCCTGTGCGATCGCCGGCGTGAACGCCATTTCGTCCGCACCGATCAGGTGGGCGAAGGTGCCAGCTGAGTCCCCGAGGCCCGCGTCGGGCGTGAGCGCTGCAGCGACCGGTCGGTTGCGCAGCTCCTGGACGAACAGCACGTCGGGGTCGACGGCGTTCACCCAGCGTGCGTCGTCGCGCAGCGCCAGCAGCGATTCGTTGGCGGGATCGAGCGAGTGCCCGCTCGGGGTCGACATGTGGATGTTGAGCGACGCGACACGGATCGAAGATCGGTCAGCGCGGGCGAGCACGCCGGCCGGCAGGATGCCATCGATCGGCGGCTCGAGCAGGGCGCGGGTCAGTCGCGGATCGCGCAGCAGCTCGTCGCGCGAGGTGATCGCGCGCACCACGCTCGCGCCGTCCGCGCGTGCGCCGACACCAGCAGCCCCCGTGAGTCGCCCGATTCCCATGCCTGGGTGTCGATGCGCCGGCCCCGTGCGGTGCGCTGCCCCGCGGAAGCGGCCGCCGGTCGGCCGCGCGGTGCCCGCTAGAAGTTGGCGACGGCCGCGGTGCGGCGGTCGGGGTTGTAGCTCGAGCTCAGCAGCGCCTGCCAGACCTTGGCGTAGGTGGCCTGGTCGTTGCCGCCGGCTGCCGCGATCGACGTCGGATCCGTGGGTGGCGTCGTGACGCCCAAGTCGCGCGCGACCTGACCAGCGAAGGTGAACGCCCGTGCTTCCTTCATCATCGTCAGCTCGAACAGCACCTGCTGCTGCGCGGCGGCGCCCTGGGGCGTGCCGGGGCCGCCGGCTGCCTGGACGCGTGTGGCTGCGGCGTTGATGAACGGATCCGCGATCCTGCCGACGTCGTCGAGCAGGTGGGTTCCCTCGTGCGCGAGCGCCACCGCCGCGAACTTCATGTTCTTCGCATCGGCCAGGTCCGAACGGCGCAGGAACATGGTGTCGATCTTGGGGTCGTAGAAGGCGTGCGCGTCGCCGTGGCCCATGCCCTTGAACTCGGCGTCGGAGATGACGTTGATGCGCGCGCCGACCGCGAGCAGCCGATCGACCAGCTGTGAGCCACCAGCGGACTGGCGCAGGGTACCGAGCGTCTGCTCGACCAGGTTGGCGTCCGCGGCCGAGCCACCCGGCGCGAGGGATGTCAGTCGCTGCGGCGCAGCGGTCGCGGTGGCGGCGGCGGCCGGGGCCGCGCCGGTTGCAGCAGCTGCGGGCGTGATCGTGGAGACGGCGGGGGCCGCGAGCGGCGTCGCGATCGAGGCAGGAGCAGCAACCATCGGAGCGCCAGCAGCGCCGAGGGCGGCAGCGTTCACGATCGGCGGCATCGACAGTGCGGGCGTCGCGGCGACGAGTCCGCCGCCGGGCGGGATCGCACCGACCCCGGCCTGCGCATTGGCAAGCGGCGTGGAAAGTGGTGCCTGCAGCGGCGACTGCACGGGCGTCGGCGCGCCGAGGCCACCACCGACGAGCGGTGGCGGCGCGGTGCTGCACGAGGCGCCCGAAATCGACGGCATGCCTACGGCACTGCCTGACGGCGCGTTGATCATCCCCATCCCTCCGTTGCGGCGCGCGCGGGATCACCCGCGGGCGTAGTGCCGCACCTCAAGGGCACCACGGCGTCGCCGAGCGGTCAACCGCCAGGGACCGGCCCACCGTTGGCCGCTTTCACGCACCCGATCGCCGCGTCCCGCCCTGACCCACCGCAATCACGATTTCTGTCTCGGGCGTCAACGAATCACGAACACCCCATGACGCTTCGACGCCGCGAGCACGATTTCTTGTACAGGGGACAAGGAATCACGCGCACCTCACGACACTCGCGCACGCCCAGCGTCAGCCGCGCGCCGCGCGACGCACCATCGGCGAGCTACCAGCCGCGCTGCGCGAACGTGCCGCCGGAGCCGCCCGCGACGAGCGTCGCCATCTCGAGGCCGGGCATCGCGCTGCCGAGCCCGGTCGAGACCCGGGCGATGACCGAGGCATCCTCGAAGTGCGTGGTCGCTTCGACGATCGCCCGCGCCATGACGCTCGGGTTGGCCGACTTGAAGATGCCGCTGCCGACGAACACGCCCTCGGCGCCGAGCTGCATCATGAGCGCGGCGTCCGCAGGCGTGGCGATGCCACCAGCCGTGAACATCGGCACCGGCAGGCGACCGTGCTCGGCGACCCAGCGCACGAGCTCGATCGGCGACTGCAGGTCCTTCGCCATCGCGTAGAGCTCCTCGCCCGTCGCGCCGCGCAGCCTGCGGATGTCGGTCAGCAGCTGACGCAGGTGGCGGACCGCCTCGACGACGTTGCCGGTGCCGGCCTCGCCCTTGGTGCGGATCATCGTCGCGCCCTCGGCGATGCGACGGAGCGCTTCGCCCAGGTTGGTCGCGCCGCACACGAACGGTACGGTGAAGGCGAGCTTGTCGACGTGGTTGATCTCGTCCGCGGGCGTGAGCACCTCGCTCTCGTCGATGAAATCGACTTCGAGCGCCTCGAGCACCTGTGCCTCGACGAAGTGGCCGATGCGCACCTTCGCCATCACGGGGATCGTCACGGCTTCCTGGATGCCGCGGATCATCTCCGGGTCGCTCATGCGCGCCACGCCGCCATCACGACGGATGTCGCTCGGTACGCGCTCGAGCGCCATGACCGCGCACGCTCCGGCCTCCTCCGCGATGCGAGCCTGCTCGGCATCGACGACGTCCATGATGACGCCGCCCTTGAGCATCTCGGCCAGGCCGGTCTTCACGCGCAGGGTGCCGAACTCGCTCATGCTGGGGTCTCGCTTTCATGTCGGGGAGGACGACGGTAACCACGGTGGGATCCCGTCAGGCACGATCCTATCGCGCCTCGGGCCCGCCCGAGACGCTCACCCCGCGCCGTAGAAACCAGCGAGCGATTCGCGCGCCTGCCGCGTGTCGTCACCCGTACGACCGGCGATGCGCTGCACGAGCACCTCGGCGAGCTCCGCCGAATGCATGTCGACAAGCGGCCGCGCGCTCGCCACCCCGTACCCGAGCGACGACAGCAGTCGGGCCGTGCGCTCCTCCAGGTCCGCGTACGGGCGGTGCTGCGCCGCGCGCAGGAGCGACGCGTCACTCACGACGCCGTCGAGCGCGAGCGCCCGGCGCGCGACCTGCAGGTCGGCGAGCCCGGTCGAGTGCAGCTCCGCGACCACCTCGCGCAGGTTGCGTGCCGCGTCCAGACCGAGCCGGGGCTGGGAGTCGACCACGTGCTGCGCCTCGTGCCGGATGATGCGCACGGCCCGGCCGAGCGAGTCACCATCCCCTGTCGCATCGAAGCCGCGAGCCTCGACCCCACGCGAATGGAGCAGCGGCCCGCTGGCCACCGGGCCGAGGTTGATCCAGCCGCCGATCGCGGTCGCGAGCGCACTCGAGTTCGACTGCGCGGTCTTCGCTGCCCACGCGCGCAGCTCCGCATCGCGCGTCCCCGGCGCCAGGCCAGCGAACGTGGACCGCAGCACCGGGTCACCCTCGACGTGTGCCCGAACCGTGGCCGCACCCATGCCGAGCGGCGTGTCACTCAGCGAGATCCCGTCGAGGCGCACTCCCCGCCCGGCCGCCGCGCCGCCTGCCGCCGCCTCGACCACCTGCAGCACACCGCGCAGGGCCTGTTCGGTCCCCGCCCGGTCCGTCGCGAACAGCTCCTGGGCGCGTGGCGTCGCAGGCACGAGCGCACGCGCCGCCAGCGCCCCTTCACCCACGACCCGGAATCGCGCCTGCTGCGCCACGAGCGGGTCGAGCCCTGGCAGCGGCACCCGATCCACGGGCTCGCCACCCGGGGACGTGCCGGGCACGGTGGTTCTCGTCGCGCTGGTCGGGGCGAACTGCATCGGACCATCCGTGGACGCTGCAGGGACATCGTGTCGCCACCACCTCGCCCCCAGGCGCCCCCCAGCGCCGTCCCGGCCGGCCTCATGGCCACCGCCCGCCCTCCCGTGGGCCGACGCGGCCATGCGGCACGCGTAGGATGGCGACACGCATGGGGCGTAGCTCAGTTGGTCAGAGCAGCGGACTCATAATCCGCCGGTCGTGGGTTCGAGTCCCACCGCCCCTATCTCGAGCCGCTCGATCCGCCGGTCGTGGGTCCGGGACCCACCGCCCCTATCTCGAGCCCGGAGCGGTAGGATCAGCCAGCCGTGAGCACCCTCCCCTCCGCTCCCGAAGGCGCGTCAGCCCCGCTGAGTTCCGACGCCTCCGCCGCCGCCGCACCGATCACCGGTGCGCGGAAGTCGACCGTGGTCGTCATGCTCGCCACGCTGCTCACCAAGGTGGTCGGCCTCGTCCGCGAGACGGCGACCGCCGTGCTGCTCGGCACCGGCCCGCTGTTCTCCGCCTTCGTCGTCGCGTTCCAGATCCCCAACGTGATCCGTACCTTCGTCGCCGACCAGGCCCTCGTCAGCTCGATCGTCCCCGTGTTCACCAAGCTGCGCGTCGACGACGAGGAGGAGCGCGCCTGGCGCGTGGCAAGCACCGTCGTGACCGTGCTGCTGCTGATCCTGGTCCCGCTGACGGCGCTCGCGATGGTGTTCGCGGAGTTCTTCATCGACACGGTCGTGTACGACAACTTCAACCAGTTCCCGCTCGCGATCGACCTGTTCCGGATCCTGATCCCGGTCGTGCTCTTCATGAGCATCGGCGGCGTCGTGATCGGCATCCTCAACTCCTACGGGCGCTTTGGCCCGGGCGCCTTCGCGCAGCTCGCCTTCAACGCGTTCGCGGTCGCGCTGCTGTTCGCCGCCACGCCCTTCTTCGACGAGATCGTCGATCGCGTCTACCTCTACGCCGTCGTGATCACCGCCGCGACCTTCGTGCAGGCCGTCATGCCGATGCCGTGGCTGCGCGGGCGCGGGCATCGCCTCGTGCTGGGCTTCGCCTTCCGCGACCCCATGGTCAAGGCCGTGGTCATCGCGATGCTCCCGGTGATGCTGAGCCTGGCGATGATGAACCTCAACAACATCGTCAACACCTACTGGTCGAGCCGGATCCCGGTGGACGAGCTGCGCGGCGTCGTCGATGCCGGCCCCGGCGTCATCTACCGCGCCTGGAGCGTGTTCCAGCTGCCGCAGGGGATCTTCTCCCTCGCCGTGGCGACCGTGTTCCTGCCACTGTTCGCGCGCCACTCGGCGACCGACGATCGCGACGGCTTCCGCGATGCGGTCGGCGCCGGCATTCGCCAGATCAGCGTCCTGCTCATGCCCGCGTCCGTCTTCCTGTTCGTCCTGGCCGAACCGATCGTCGAGCTGCTGTTCGAGTACAACCAGACCAACCACGACCAGTCGCTGCTCATCGCCTCGGCGCTCCGCGGCTTCGCGATCGGCCTCGTGGGCAATGGCGCCATCCAGCTGCTCATGCGGGCGTACTTCAGCCTCAAGACGCCGTGGACCCCGGCAGTCATCGGCTTCTTCTTCAACTTCCTCGGCAACATCGTGCTCGGCGGACTGCTCCACACCCAGTTCGGCGTGTTCGGCGTGACCCTCGCGATGGGACTGGCGAACACGATCTCGTTCCTTGCCATGTGGTACGTGCTGCATCGCCGCCTCGGCGGCATGCCGGTGCTGCCGATCGTCGGCGCGCTCGTGCTCTCGGCCGCCGCGAGCGCCGTCTCGGTCGGTGCCGGCTGGCTCACGTGGGATGCGATCCGGCTCGCGAGCGGCGACGGCCTGCTCGGCAACGCCGCATCCATGCTCGCGGCGATCGTGGTGACCTGGGGCATCTACGCGGTGCTGGCGCTCAAGCTGCGGCTCGTGAACGTTCCGCAGCTGCGCAAGGCGCTCAAGCGCGGACGCTGATCCCGCTCGCTCGCTCAGCGCAGGGCGGAGAGCAGCGCGCCAAGGCCGCCGCCGTGGGCGCTCGCCTGGAGGGCGACCGACAGTCGTTCGGTGACCTCGTCGTGCCCGGTCCCGGTCGGCTCCAGCAGTGCGCGGAGCTGGAAGCTGAAGGCCTGGAGCTGCTCGGCCATGAGCTCGAGCTGGTCGAGGCGGCCTGCGTCGACCCGGCCGGTGTCGTTCGCATCCTGTGCCAGCTCGCCGGCGAGCACGTCGAGCTCGCGGACGTGGACCTCGGCGACGTCGATCGACGCATGTGCCTGGGCGACCAGGTCGGCGGGGAGCTGGGAGCTGCGCTCCGGATCCGCGAGCCAGCGGCGCGCGGCATCGATCGGTCCCGTCATCCGGCCCGTGGGCGGCTCGACGGCCGCGGCACTCGCCGTCATGGCGGTGGTGCTCGTCCCGACGAGCGAGATCGAGCGGAATGCATCGCCCCATGCCTGCGCGGGCGCGCCCGGACCCAGGGTCCTGGCACCGATCGCTGCGTGGATGGGAGGCTGCATGGAAGTGGGGAGTTCCTCGTCGGGGGGACGCATGCCGGCGCGCCTGAAGCCGCCAGCCCCTCCACCGTACGACCAGCGCCGTGATCCGGCAAGGGGCATCGGCTCCCCAACTCACCGGCTCGTGTTGATGAGGCCCTCGATGTCCTGGGGATCGCCGCCCTGTTCGACCAGGAACTTCGCCACGTTGTTCGGCCACGCGTAATTCAGGTTGGTGGGGTCGTTCTCGGCGTTCGGCGGCGCGTAGCGCAGGTGGAGCTCGCCCACCGAGGTCAGGCCCGAATCGACGTAGTTCTCCCGCAGCCCCTTAGTGACGGTCCGGAAGCCATGCCCCCAGCTCGTGAATCGCGCGGGCCCGTTCGGGCAGCCCCAACCCCAGGCGTTGAACGGCGCGCACGTCTCGATTCCGAAGTACGACTCCGCGCCCGCGATCGCGACCACGAGCCGCGGGTCGATCTCGAATTCCACCCCTGCCTTCACGAAGTCCTCGCCGCTGCCCGCCATCGGCGAGCCCTTCGATTCGAGATAGTCGTCGAGTGAGCGTGCGCTCACGGCCGGACCTCCCGAGCCGAACCGCCAGGACCCGACCGATGCATCCCGCTCGTCCTCGGTGGCAGATGCGCGCTGGAGCGCTCGGATCCGGCGATCCGCGTCGAGCGCGACCGCCTGCGCATCCGCGGCCTCCTCGGTGAGGTCCTCGAGCTTGGCGTCGATGCGCTCCAGCGAGGTTGCAGCCTGCTGCTCGGCAGCACCGATCCGCGCGTCGAGCTTCGGCGGGACCGGCATGTCGAGGATCCCCGAGAACGATGCGGCGAGGTCGCGCCGCGCCTGGACGGTGCCGACCGCGGCCTGGGCGATGCGCTGCGTGCGTGCCGCGCTCGCGAGCGACGTGCGCGCTGCGCGCAGGTCTGCATCAGCCGCCGTTCGGTCGGCCTGGAGCCGTGCGACCAGCTGTGGCGGCAGTGAAGCCGCGGCGCCCGCGCCGGTCACCGGCCCAGCGAGCACTGCAAGGGCAGCCGCCACCAGCAGCACACCCCGGGATGTCGCTTGACGCATCACACCGGGGCACTACCCCATCGAGCGCAGCATGCGAACCAGCCGGCCGCCTGCTCGCGGCAGGTAGGCATCGCGGCCGTCCGCGAGGGTCGCCCGGTCCGCCGGGTCGACGACGGCGCTCGCCAGCAACGCCTCGACGTCGATGCCGCGCCCCTCGTTGGTGACCTCACCGTGCAGGGCGTACGCCAGCAGGCCCGCCAGCAGGCCATTGCGATCGGCGCGCCACGTGTAGAACTTCGGAAGCACCTTCTGGAGCACGCACGCGTCCACGGCAGCGTGCAGCGTCGCGGGGTCGTCCCCCACCATCTCTCGCGCCATCCGCACGAACAGCGCCACGTCGTTGAGGACGCGGTAGCCGTAGTGCTGGTCGTGGGTCACGAGCAGGTCGTTGAGGTCCACGAACGGACGCAGGTAGGTCGCCACGTCGTGGCTGTCAGCCGCGCCGGCCAGGCGGAGGGTGCCGAGGAAGTCGCTCGAGCGCGTGCGGTCGGCGGGCATCTCGAGCAGGTCGCGCTCGTGCACGCCCGCACTCCCGTTCAGGTAGCCGGCGAAGTCGACGGCACTGAAGTTGATGGTGCTCGCCCGGTCCACCACCTTCGGGCTCATGCCGGTGGTCGTCTCGTCCAGGTTGAGGGTCCCGGTGAACACGACGTTCGTCGGGATCGCGAGGCGCTGCGGGATCTCGTACTCGACCCCGAGGTGGTCCATCCATTCCACGCGCGTGGCGTCCGCGCTGTGCAGGTGGAGGGCCTCCTGCCGGATCGATCCGTCCTCGTCCTCGCGCCGCGATTCGAGGGCGGACAGGAAGTCGGAGAAGTAGTGCTCGATCCGAGCGATGTTCATCTCGTCCAGGATCACGAAGTACGGCGCGGGCGCGACCCCGGCTGCCTTCGCATCCGCCTCCTCGCGGGCGGCGCGCAGCAGCAGCTCGAGGACGGGCGTGCGCACGTAGCGTTCGAGTTGCTGGTCCCAGTGACCCAGCATCGAGGTGTGGTCGCTCCAGCTGGGACGAACGCTCACGAAGGCGTAGCGATCCTCCGGCGGCACCGCCACCTGCTCGCTCTGGGGACGGAACAGCGACACCCGATAGCGCTTGAACTCCTCCACCACCTCGAAGTGCAGGTAGTCGCGATCGGAGACGCCCGTCTCCTCGAAGGCCCGGCGCACGCTCGACGGCACCTGGATGGTGAGGTTGCGCTGGCCGCCGAACACCATGTTGGTCGCTCGGAAGGTCATGTCGCCGTGCGCGCCGAGCACGTTGGTGATCGTCGCCGTGAAGGGCTCGCTGCCGCCGGCAGGAACGTTGAAGTAGTCGAGCTGGTCGCGTCCGGGCGTGAGCGTGCCCGAGCGCAACGTGACCTTGTCGATCGGGATGTAGAACTCGTGGTCGTTGTCCTGCGGCTGCTCCCAGCGCGTTGCGCGGGTGCCGGGCATGCGGGCGTAGTACTCGGCGGTGAGCAGCGCGAGCTTCGTCTTGCCGGTACCGCTGATGCCCGTGAACAGCGCGAATGGCTTGGTCCGCAGCGAGATCAGGTAGCGCGTCACCAGCTCGCGCGGGAAGTGGAACCCCCGGTTGGCGATGTAGGAGAACAGGTCCGTGTCGGCGCGGCCGGTGATCGGTGCGATGTCGGTGCGCTCATGGAGCGGCACCACGTTGCCTGACACGCGCTGGACCAGTCCATGCGCTGCCAGTCCCCGTGCGAGCGGATTGCCCTGGGCCATGCGTCGTCCCCTTGTCGTTCGTTCCCCCATCGGCCGGAACCCGGCCGAACCTGAACCGTGCGCCGGATTGCCCTGCGGGCTCGATCAGCGCGGCTGCAGGTAGGCGCGCGGGTCGCGCGGGGTGTCGGCGATCCGTGTCTCGAAGTGCAGGTGCGGGCCGGTGCACGACCCCGTGCAGCCCACGTAGCCGATCACGTCGGTGTGGGCCACGGTCGCACCTTCGGCGAATGCCCCGAACCGTGACATGTGCGCGTAGTACGTCCGCATCCCGCTCGGGTGCTCGACGATGACCAGGTTGCCGTAGCCGGCGTAGACACCGACGAAGGAGACGCGTCCCCCGGCTGCAGGATGGATCGGCGTGCCGGTCGGCACCGCGATGTCGAGCCCGGTATGTGGGCGGCCGTTGCGCGGGCCGAACTCGGAGGTCACGACGCCGCCGACTGGCCAGGGCAGGCGCGCTCCGGGGTTCACCGGCGGCGTCGGTCCCGGGGTGATCGGGGTGGGCGGTGCGGGCTGTACCGGCGCCGCGCGGCCGATCGCTGGGACCGTGACCGTGCCGCGCGCGAGCGCGGTGTTGCCGGCATCGTCGGCCACTGCGTAGGCGAGGGCAACCACCCGGGCGCGAGCTCCGGCCGTGATCCCCAGTTCGGCTGCCGGAATGACCACCTGGCGGGTGCCGGCGGCGACGCGCTGTCGAACGGAGCGGGCCCCGGCGCGGACGGTGAGCATCGCCGCCTCGCTCGTGACCACCGTGACCGGGATCACGAGCCGGCCGCCGGTCGAACGAGCGCGGGTCGCGCGGCTCGCGCGCAGCGTCGGCAGCGTGCGGTCCACGCGGATCGGTACGCGAGTCGTGCTCGTGGGGCGGCCCGCCCCTGCGGCTGCGACCACGAGCGCGTAGTCGCCGTCGGCCGCCGGCGTGCCGTCGTCACGTCGGCCATCCCATGCAGCTCCCGCGGGGCCTGCCGCCGCAGCTCCGGCGCGCAGGGTGCGGATGCCGCGACCGGCGCCGTCGACGATCGCGACAGAGACTGATCCCGGCGCGTTGAGCTCCCAGAGCGCCCGGCTGGTCGCGACCATGCCCGAGCGACCGATGGCGGGCCGGCTCAGGCGGACACCCCGCACCGCGACGGGTGCTGCCTGCACGGTCACAGCGGCGGCGCGCGCCGCCGGGGCGAGCGTCGCGCGCGCGGTCCGGGCTCGCGCAGCGGCGGGTGTCGGCACACCTGGCCGCGCGTCGACGCGGATCGAATAGCGTCCGGGGAGGGCGATGCGGTCGCCGGCAAGTCGCGCATCCCATTCCACCGCGTGGCTGCCCGCCGCGCGCGTGCCGCGTTCGAGCACCTCGATCGCGCGCCCTCGTGCATCGAGCACGCGGACCACGACGGTGCTCCGGCTCGCGAGCACGTACGTGAAGGTGGTCATGTCCGTGTGGCCGTCCCAGTCGGGGACGAACGATGCTGGAGACGCCGCCTGGCGAGAGACGACCGGTGCGGCTGCCGCGCGCGCAGCTGGTGCCAGGAACATCGTGAGGAGCGTCAGGAGCGCGACCGCGCCCACCATCGCGTGGCTCGCGGCGCGCAGCTGGCGCCGCGGCACGCCTCGCAACCCCATCGCATCGACCGTCGCCATCCGTGACCGCACCTGTCCTCGGACGAGCGCGTCCTGCGCTCGCCGCCTCGGGCGTCATGCCCGGGGTGCGTCAGTCATCGGAGCGAGAAGCCTCCACCATGAGTCGAGGGTTCGGACCATCCGCTTGGTGACCGTTCGATCCCGCGGGCGGCGTCGGCTCGGTCGCGGGGTCCGTCGGCGGGGTCGGCTCCGAATCGTGTCGATCACGATCGTCGGGCGGACCGTCGTCGTCGTGGGTGCGGCGGTACCAGGCGAGACCGATGAAGATCGCGGCGACCGTCACGGCCGTGAGGCGCTCCATCCACTTCTGCGGGAACACGTCGTGGACGTAGTCGCGGGTCGCCGGATCCACGAGCATCAGCTCGAAGCCGACGTAGGCGATCAGCGCGGCGCCGATCCACGTGATGATCGGGAACCGGTCGATCACGCGCAGCAGCAGCGACGCGCCTCCCATGATGATCGGGATCGAGAGCAGCAGTCCGAAGATCACGAGCCAGATGTCGTTGCGTGCGATCGCCGCCACGGCGAGCACGTTGTCGATGCTCATCACCACGTCGGCGACGAGGATCGTCTGGATCGCGCCGCGCAGCGTCGTCGCGGTGTCGATCCCCTCGTGGTCGTCGGGCTCCTCCACTGCCAGCTTCCAGGCGATCCAGAGCAGTGCCACGCCGCCCACGAGCTGCACGAACGGCAGCTCCTGGTGGAGCAGGTACACCGCGGCGATCGTCAGGCCCGCCCGGAGCAGGATCGCGGCGCCGGCTCCGTAGAACACCGCCTTGCGCCGGAGCTCCTTCGGCAGGTTGCGCGCCGCCAGCGCGATGACCACCGCGTTGTCGCCCGCGAGGACGAGGTCGGCGAGGACCACGCCCAGCAGCGCGACCATGAACTCGGGCGAGAACTCAGGCATCGCCCGTGGTCAGCCTTCCTCGGCGCGGGCCTTGAGCCCGTCGAGCGCCGCAGCCGTGATGTGCTTGGCCGCACGCTTGAGGAGGAAGCCGGGCACCGGGAAGCCCGGGTCGATCGCGAGCTCGTACACGACCGTGGTGCCGCCGTCGTCGCTGATCTCGAAGGTGTAGGAGCCGTCGATCGACTTCACGTCTCCGCCGGGACGGCTCGTCCAGGACATCCGCTCCACGCCGTCGTACTCGTAGTCGAGCGTGTAGGTGACCTCGCGGATGGTCACGTCGACGGTCATCGTGGACGCGAGCGGACGCCCCTCGGCGTCGGTCTCGAGCACCTCGACGGACTTCACGTCGGGCAGCCACTCGGGGTATGCCTCGATGTCGGTGACGATCGCGAAGAGCTCCTCGGCCGTCGCGTCCACGTCAATGCTGGAAGTTCCATGATGCGCCATGCGAACGATCCTAGTCATCCGGGTGGAGCGGTGTCGCCCGAGCGTGGTCGAAGCTCCACCAGCCAGACGTCGTCGCCGGGCTGCAGTCCGAGCGTTCGCGCCGGTTCGAGCAGCTGCCTGGGCCGTGCTCCCATGGCGATGACGATGGCCACGGGGTCGATCCCGACTCCGTCGAGCACCGGCAGGGCCGCATCGAGGAGCGCCGCTGATCCCGCGAGGTTGCCGTGGGGGTCGCGCAGGGCCGTGCCGTCGTGCTGCACGGTCGTGCCCGCCCACTCGTAGCGACCGGGCTCGCACCCGGCGAAGGGCGACGCGTCGCTGATCGCGACCCACTCCCCCCGCTCCCGTGATGCGGCGACGGTGAGCGCAACGGTGCCCGGGTGCAGGTGCACGCCGTCGCAGATGAGCTCGCACGTGACGCGCGGATCCACGATCGAGGCCGCCACCACGCCCGGGTCGCGGTGGGCGACCGGTCGCATCGCGTTCCAGGTGTGGGTGGCCATCGTCGCGCCAGCATCGATGCCGTCGAGCGCCTCCTCCCACGTCGCGTCGGTGTGTGCGAGCGAGACGATGATGCCCCGTGCGCGTGCGTGCGCGATGAGCTCGGCAGCACCGGGCAGTTCGGGTGCCACGTCGATGATGCGTAGCGGCGTGCCACCGTCGAGCGCCGCGTCCGCGAGGCGATCGAGCAGCGCCGGGTCCGGGTCGTGGAAGGTCTCGGGCGGCCAGACGCCTGCGCGCGACGGGCTCAGGAAGCAGCCCTCGAGGCGCAGGCCCAGGCAGCCGTGCCCGGCTCCGGCGCCGGCGATCGCCCGCGCCGCATCGCGCAGGTGTTCGGCCGGATCGGGCACGGGTCGCAGGGGGATCGGCAGCGTCGCCAGCCAGGCGTACCGCGTGACCAGCCCGGACCGGGGGTCGGTCATCGCGGCGCTCGTGCCGCGGAGCGCCGCATCGATCGCGGCGACCTCGCCGGCAGGCGGGACCACGTGGCCACCGGCGCCGTGGAAGTGCAGGTCGAGCGGCGCTGGCGCGATGATCGAGTCGCCGACGTCCACGGTCGACGTGGCTGCGCCTGCGGGAGCCGCGCCACTCGACTCGATGGACTCGACGATGCCGTGACCGTGCTCGTCCACACGCACCTGCACGCGTGCGGGCACGAGCGCGCCGTCCAGCAGGACGCGCGAGGATTCGAGGTGTAGTGTCTGGCCGCGGCCGGGCGCCATGCGCGGCACGCTACACGAGACGAGGGGACGCACACGTGGAGGGTGTCGAGAGGCCGGTCGGGCTCGCGATCATCGGCGCGGGGCTCATGGGCTCACAGCACGCCGCGAGCGCGAGCGCCTGCGCCGCCGTCGACCTCGTCGGCGTCCACGCGGCCGATGCGGACCAGGCACGCGCGCTCGCCGAGCGGCACGGCGTCGAGGTGTTCGGCACGCTCGAGGACGTGCTCGCGGACGATCGCATCGAGGCCGTGCTCGTCGCGACCCCCACCAGCTCGCACGCCCAGGTCGCGCATCTCGCGATCGCCGCCGGTCGGCACGCCTTCGTCGAGAAGCCCGTGACGCGCAGCCTCGAGGATGCGCTCGCCCTCCGCGCCGCGGCCCGCGCTGGCGACGTCGTGGTCGGCGTTGGCCACGTGATCCGATATTTCCCGGAGTACCGCGAGATCCACGATGCCATCGAGCGCGGGGACATCGGCACGCCAGCCGTGGCGACGTTCGGTCGTCGCTGTCAGCAGCCCGACTGGGCGCCGGACCACTGGCACACGGACATGGCCCGCTCCGGCGGCGTCGCCGTGGACATGCTGGTCCACGACGTCGACCTCGTGCGCTGGTGCTTCGGGGAACCGACCGAGGTCTACGCACGGGTGGTCGGCAGCGACCGCCACGGTGGGCTCGACTACGCCCTCGCGACCCTCACGGTCCCCGACGGCCCGATCTGCCACCTGCACGGCTCCTGGGCAGAGCCGGACGGCTTCTCGCAGTCGGCCGAGGTGTGCGGCAGCGCCGGCATGATCACCTACGATTCGCGCGGCACCGACGAGCTGCAGCTCGCCACGCACGCGGGCTCGAACACAGCGACCGCCCTCCCCCCACCGCCGCCCGGCGACCGTGATCCGTTCCAGCGGCAGCTCGCCGACTTCGCCCGTGCGATCCGCACCGGCGTGGCGATGCCCGGCGACCTCGACTGGGCGATCGGCTCGCTCCGCGTGGCGCTGGCCATGCTCGAGTCGAGCGACCGGCGCGACGTCGTCACGCTGGGACCGCTCGAAGACGTGCTCGCCCAGGACGGGACGAGCGAGCTGCGCACCGGAGGCAGGGCATGAAGGTCGGCATCCTCGGTACCCGTCACGTCCATGCCGACGGCCTCGCCGCCAATGCCGAGCGCTGCGGCGCGACCCTGGTCGGCGCGCACGAGCCCGATGCGACCGCGCGAGCCGCGTGGTCCCGCACGCCGCACCTCGAGCTCGACGCCCTGCTCGAGGCTTCCGACGCGATCATCGTCGCCGGGACCAATCGCGAGCGCGTCGAGCACACCATCGCCGCGACGCGTGCCGGCATCCCCGTGCTGAGTGAGAAGCCCGTCGCCGCCGATGCGGCCGAGCTCGAGCGACTCGTCGCCGAGGTGGACCCGGCTCTCGTGATGGTCGCGCTCCCGGTCCGCTTCGGCGCCTCCGTGCGGCGCGCGCGCGAGGCCGTTGGGGCCGGGGCCATCGGCACGCCGCTCGCCGCTCGCGGGACCAACCACGGGCAGTTCCCCGGGGGCTGGTTCGGACGTCGTGCGGACGCCGGCGGCGGCGCGCTGCAGGACCACGTCGTCCACCTGGGCGACCTGCTGTGCTGGATGCTCGACGACCGCGCGACCCGCGTGTACGCCCGAGCGGCACAGGTCATGCATCCGGACAACGACGTCGAGGACTGCGGCATCGTCACCATCGACTACGAGTCCGGCTGCTTCGCGAGCATCGATTCGTCCTGGTCGCGCCCGGAGTCGTTCCCGACATGGGGCGACGTGTGGCTCGAGCTCGTCGGCACCGAGGGCCGCATCCTGCTCGATCCGATGGCGACGCACCTGGGGCTCTACGACGACGCGGCCGGCAAGCTCCGGCACGTCGGCTACGCCGATGACGACATGACCCTCGAGATGGTGCGCGCCTTCCTTGCGTTCGCCCGTGACCGTCCCGCGACCGCGCCCGTCTCGCTTGCCGAGGGCATCCACGCGAGCGACACGGTGCTCGCTGCCTACGCCTCGGTCGCGAGTGGCCGCCCCGAGCCCGTCACGAGCCGATGACCTCGCCCACCCCGCGCACCACCGACCACCGGAGCACCCCATGACGACCAGCCCCTCCAGCATCGAGCTACCGCAGATCGACATCGACGCGACCATCGAGCGTCTCGCCGAACTGGTCGTCGTGCACGCGGCGAACGTCCAGCGCGGCCAGACCGTCGCGATCGGGTCCGAGCTCGGCAAGGAGCAGCTCACTCGCGCGGTGGCGGCTGCCGCCTATCGCGCCGGGGCGGGCTACGTCGATGTCAGCTACGCCGATCCGCACGTCACCCGGGCACGCATCGCGAACGCGGATCCCGACACGCTCGAGGACTTCCCCGACTGGTACCGCGCCCGGATGCTCGCCATCGGCGAGGCCAGGTGCGCGACGATCGCGTTCTCCGGCGCGACCGAGCCCCACCTGCTCGACGACCTCGACCCGGCCCTCGTCGGACGCGAGCAGCACGCGCCCCGCGTCGAAGGCATGCAGGTCATCAACGCGAGGTCGACCAACTGGACGGTCGCGCCGTGCCCGACGCCCGGCTGGGCGGCCCTCGTTCACCCCGAGCTCGACCCTGACGCCGCCCTCCAGCTGTTGTGGCGCGAAGTCGCCTACGTCTGCCGTCTGGATACCGACGACCCGGTCGCCGCGTGGAACGAGCGCATGCGACAGCTCGGGCTCGCGGCGGGGCTGCTCAACGAGCGGCGCTTCGACTCGATCAGGCTGCAGGGGCCCGGCACCGACCTGACCGTCGGCCTGCTCCCCGCCTCCACGTGGATCTACGCGGAGGGCACCACCGCGTGGGGCAACCGCCACATGCCGAACCTCCCGAGCGAGGAGGTCTTCACGACGCCCGATCCGACTCGGACCAACGGCGTCGTACGAGCGACCAAGCCGCTGTTCACGAGTGGCGCCGTGATCGAGGACCTCGAGGTGGAGTTCCGTGACGGTCGCGTGATTCGAATCGACGCGTCCAAGAACGCGGACGTGCTGCGCGCGCAGGTGGCCAAGGACGAGGGCGCGGCGCGGCTCGGGGAGCTGGCGCTCGTCGATGGCGACGGTCGGATCGGGGCCACCGGCACCGTGTTCTACGACACACTGCTCGACGAGAACGCGGCCAGCCACATCGCGCTCGGCGCCGGCTACGGCATCGCTGCTGGGGAGGACGCGGAGCGTGCCAACCAGAGCTCGATCCACATCGACTTCATGATCGGGTCGAGCGACGTGCGGGTCACCGGGATGGATGCCGCGGGCGCCGAGCACGATGTGCTCGTCCAGGGCGCCTGGGCGCTCTAGGAGCGCTCGACCCGGCTTGCGACATGCCCGTCGAAGGCGTTGGTGATCGGGACCCGCCGGTCGCGGCCGAAGGCCTTGGCCGTGACGCGCACGCCAGGCGGCGCCTGCCGCCGCTTGTACTCCGCCCGATCGAGCATGCGCTGGATTCGCTCGACCACGTCGCGCTCGTAGCCTGCTGCGACCGCATCCTCGATGCCCCGGTCCGCGTCCACGAGCAGCTCCAGGATGCCGTCGAGCTCGTCGTAGTCCGGCAGCGAGTCGCTGTCGCGCTGGTCCTCGCGCAGCTCGGCCGACGGGGGCCGCTCGATCACGCTCGGCGGGATCATCGGCGCTTCCCCCGCAGCCTCGGCCAGCTCGTTGCGCCAGCGCGCGAGCCGGAACACCCGCGTCTTGGGGACGTCCTTGATCGGGGCGTATCCCCCGTTCATGTCGCCGTACAGCGTCGCGTAGCCGACCGAGTACTCGCTCTTGTTGCCGGTCGCGAGCACGAGGTGCCCGTGCTTGTTGGAGAGCGCCATGAGCAGCGTGCCGCGGACGCGCGCCTGCAGGTTCTCCTCCGTCACGTCGGGTGGCAGGCCGGCGAACGACTCCGCGAGCGCCGACTCGAACGATGTGACGATTCCCTCGATCGGCAGCTCGGACATGGCGACGCCGAGCCGGAGCGCCTGCAGGTGTGCGTCATCGCGCGTGCCGGCGCTCGAGAACCTGGATGGCATCGTGACCGCGTGGACCTGGTCGGCGCCGAGCGCGTCGACCGCGAGCGCGAGCACCAGTGCGCTGTCGATTCCGCCTGACAGCCCGATCACGACGCTGCGGAACCCGTTCTTGCGCACGTAGTCGCCCAGCCCGAGACGCAGCCCCTCCCATGCCTCGGCCTCGAGCACGTCCAGCTCGGCCGGTGCTGCCGGCTCTGCCGCCGCTCCATCACCGACGTCGACCAGGACCAGGTCCGATCGGAACTGTGCGCCGCGCGCCACGATCGTCCCATCAGGGGCGGCCGCCAGCGAGTGTCCATCGAAGACGAGCTCGTCCTGGCCACACACCTGGTTGCAGAGGGCGAACCACACCCCGGATTCGCGCGCGCGCTCGGCGACGATCGCCTCCCGGTCGACCGCACGGCCGATCCGCCATGGGGATGCCGACAGGTTGACCACGATGCTCGCGCCCTGCCCGGCGGCCTGCACCACCGGGCCGTGCGTCACCCAGGCGTCCTCGCAGATCGTGATGCCGACGCGCCCCGTGCCACCGGCTGACGTCGGCACGTCGAGCACGAGCGCCTCGTCGTCGGACGTGAACCAGCGGTGCTCGTCGAACACCGCGTAGTTGGGGAGGTGCTGCTTGCGGTAGGTGCCGAGCCGCTCGCCGTCACGCGCGACGAGCGCCGAGTTGCAGCAGGCGCCCTCGACGGCCTCGGGAAACCCGATGACGCACGTCAGTCCGGTCGGGAGCTCATCGAGGATCGCCTCCAGCGCGTTGGCGCACCGCTCGATGAAGTGCGGCTTGAGCCAGAGGTCCTCGGCGGGATACCCGGAGATCACGCACTCGGGAAACACGGCGACGTCGGCGCCGGCGCCTGCAGCGCGGCGGGCGGCCTCGACCACGAGCGCGGCATTGCCGTCGACGTCACCGACCGTGGGATTGAGCTGGCAGAGGGCAAGTCGCATGCCGCCAGCCTACCGACGACGCGCCCTCAGGCTTCGGGGACCGGCTGTCCGAACGGCACGGCGTGCATGCGGCGGTGCTGTCGTCCGTCCGGGCCCGGCAGGGACGCGTAGAGCCGCAGCTCCGGGGCGATCCAGGTCGACGGCTGCACGTCGAGGCGTTCGAATCGCAGCGAGCGGGGCAGCTCGCCACCGCGCGGCGCACGCAGCAGGCTGACGTGCGGGCGCCAGGCGCCTGCGTCCGCACGCGGGGCGAATGGTCGTACGGCGTCCTGGAACCGATCGCGTGCGACGTCCAGGATCACGTGGAGGTCAGCATCGACGCACGCGCCGAGGACGTGCCCGTCCCCGAACAGGTCGAGACCGGTCAGCGTCAATGCGACCGCGCCGGGCATCGAGAACGCCGCGTCCTCCAGGGATGCCGCGATGGCCGGTACGTGCTCCTCCGCCACGGCGCCGACGTAGGCGAACGTGACGTGCATCGCCTCGGCCGCCACCACCCGGGAGCCCGGAACACGCTCACTCGCACGCTCCGCGACGTCGGCCAGCTGGTGCGCCTGCTCGGTGGGGACGTGGAGTGCCGCGAAGAGCGTCAGCTCCACGCCGCCGCCCGACGCCCGTTGTGGTCGATGCTCGAACCGTTCCATGGTCCCACGCTGCCCAGTCGCCCGACTTTCACAACCGTCGGTTGCAGGGGTTCATCGCCGAAGCCTGCGTGAGGTTCACGCGACAGCGTCGACGGCGTCGTCAGGATCCTCGACGGCGTTGCGCAGCGCGCGTCGCTCGACGCGTCCCGCGAGCAGGATCGAGACCTCGTACATGATCCCGAGCGGCACGAGCCACATCGAGGTCGTGACCGGGTCCACGCCGGGCATCGCGACCGCCAGCGCCGTCAGCGACACGTAGGCGATGCGTCGGTTCGAGCGCAGCCGCTCCTTGGTGAGGATCCTGAATCGCACGAGCGCCAGCAGGACGACGGGCAGCTGGAACACCGCGCCCACCGACACGAGCACGGCGGCAGCGAAGGTGTAGTACTCCTGGGCGCGCAGCTGTACGTCGTAGAGCTCGGAGTCGAATCCGGTGAGGAACCCGATCGCGCTCGGCAGGGCGACGAAGTAGCCGAACGCCACGCCTCCGAACATGAGCAGGGTGCCGAAGCCGACGTAGGTCGCGACGGCTCGGCGGATGCCGTCGTCGAAGCTCGGCGCGACGTAGCGCCAGAGGTTCCAGGCGAGCACCGGGAAGGCCACGACGAACGCCGCCCAGACGCTCAGCTTGACCGCGGTCATGAACGGCTCCGCGACCCCGAGCGTGACGGGCTGCGCGCCGTTGAGCGGCTCGTTCAGCGCGGAGACGAGGCGCTTGTGGAAGGCGAACGCCACGCCGAAACCGACCGTCAGCACGACCAGCGACGAGATGAGCCGCTTGCGCAGCTCGTCCAGGTGGGCGGTGACGTCGAGACGCTCGTCCCGCGCGGGCAGCGTGCGGATGATCCTTCCGCGCAGTTTCGGCGAACGGATCACCGCGCTCGCGGCCCGCATGGCGAGGCTGCTCATGCCTCGGCGCTGCGCGCTGTGGCGCGGTCAGCCGTGAGGCGCTCGGCTTCCTCGAAGGGGTTCTCGTCGACGTCCGTGGTGGAGCTCGTGGCGACGTGACCGTCGATCACCGTCGCGGCGCTCGGCGACGTCGAGACCGAATCCTTGAACTCGCGCAGTCCGCGTCCGAGTGAACGACCCATCTCGGGGAGGCGCTTGGGGCCGAACACGAGCAGCGCGACGAGCGCGAGCATGATCAGCTCGGTGGCTCCGATGAATCCAGGCATGTCAGTCTCCAGTCGATCAGTGGTGGTGCGGTTCCACGCGGGCCGATCCGTCGCCCCCAGCCCCGTGGGACTGGCGGCGGCGGACCGGCTGCGTGGAGTGGGTGGCTCGTCAGCCGACGATGAAGCCGGTCGAGCCGACGACGCGGAGGGTCTGCGCCATCGTGTAGGGCTTGTCGAACGCGGCGGGTGCCGGGTTCAGGCCGAGCATCACGCGCATCCAGGCGGCGTGGCGCGTCTCGACCGAGTGGATCGAGGCGGCTGCCGCGAGGACTGCCGGGTTGTCGAGTCGACCGACCTGGCCGGCGTACGCCTTGATGCCGGTCTCCTCGAGCGCGAGCGCCGTCTTCTGGAAGACCGTGTTGGTCAGGTTGGTGCCCTTGAAGTTGAACTTCGGGGACTTCACCGGCGTGCCGCCGAGCGCCACGATGGTGTCGCGGATCGCCTTGACGTGCGCCGCCTCGTGGGCGTACACGACCTTGGCGAACCGGGCGTTCGCGGTGTTCAGCTTCTTGCTTCGCGTGGCACCGAGGTAGAACGCCGCCTCGAGGAACTCGAGCGTGAGGGCGTAGTTGAGCACCTCGATGTCCTGCTTCGGGGAGCCCGTGGAAGCGGCGCCCAAGGCACCAGACGGACCGATCAGCGACGCGGCGATCGTCATGCCGCTGGCTCCGACGGCGGCGCGCTTGAGGAAGTCGCCGCGGGTCGTGCCGTGGGCGGCTTCCATCGACTCGACGATGGCGCTCGAGGGATCGAGCTCGTCAAGCGTGAGGGTGGTGTCAGTCATGTACCTTGTGTCCTTCTGTTCGGATGGTGCACGGGACCCGGTGTCGGATCCGCCGCGGGATCTTTCGCATCCGGGGTCGGCTCGGTTTTGCAGAGCGGTCGGGTTGGCCGGAATCGGCGCCTCCCGTGGTCCTCGTCCGCCCCGGACCGGTAGCCTCGTCCCACGCAGCACCACGCGCACACGCCCGTCGGGCAGGGCGCACCGAGGAGGATCACATGACGGCCGAGCGAACTCCCGACCACATGGGTGACCCCCAGCCCGGGCGACATGAGGGCCGCGTCGCGATCATCACCGGCGCGAGTCGCGGCATCGGCCGAGCCGTCGCGCGACGTCTCGCCGCCGAGGGCGCCTCGATCGTCGTGGCCGCCAAGTCGGTCGATCCGCATCCGACCCTCCCGGGGACCATCACGGACTGCGTCGAGGCGATCCGCGCCGCCGGCGGCAGCGCCACGCCCTTCCAGGTGGACGTGCGCGACACCGACCAGGTCGAGGCGATGGTCCAGCACGCGATCGACGAGTACGGGCGGGTCGACTACCTGTTCAACAACGCGGGCGCGATCTTCCTGGCGCCCGTCGCGCTCGTGCCGCCCAAGCGCTTCGACCTGATGTACCAGGTCAACGTGCGAGCGGCGCAGGCGACCGCGCACTTCGCATTGCCGCACATGGTCGAGCAGCGCTTCGGCCACGTGCTCAACTTCTCGCCGCCACTGCACACCGACCCGTCACCGGGCATGGCCCCGTACATGGTCACCAAGCTCGGCATGACCCGCATCGCGATGGCGATCGCCGAGGAGCACCGGGGTGACAACATCGCCGGCAACTCGATCTGGCCAGTGACGATGATCGACACCGCGGCGGTCCGGGTGAATGCCATGGGTGACGAATCGCAGTACCGCACCCCTGAGATCATCGCCGATGCCGTGAGCGAACTCTTCTCGCGCGATCCGGGTGCGTGCACCGGCAACCAGTTCACGGACGAGGACATCCTGCGGTCCGCAGGCTGGAGCGAAGAGCAGCTCGACGCCTACTGGGTCACCGGACAGGCACCTGACCACCTCATGACGATCGTCGGCGAAGGCTCGATGATGCGCTGACGAGGGTCAGGACGGCGTGAGCCGGTCGGCGGTCGCGACCAGTCGCGCTGCCAGCGCGCGCAGCTGCGGCGCAAGCGCATCGGCATTCGCGGCGAGCACGTCGTCCCACATCGCCTCGTCGCCCGCCGCGAGCCGTGTGGCACCTCGCCAGCCGCGGCTCGCGAGGATCGTTGCCAGCTCGCGGTCGCCCGCGTCCTGGATCGATTCCCGGCAGTCGACGAGCTGGGCCGCCACCACGCGCGGCAGGTGGCTCACCAGGGCGACGGCCCGATCGTGCTCGCCGGCGTCGACCACCACGGGATCGGCGCCGACGGCCTCGACCACCTGGGAGAGGCGCGCCGCAGCACCCATGCCGTCCCCCTCGGCGCCGCGAGCTACCGGGCACACCGCCCAACGGGCGCCGATGAACATCGCCGGATCCGACGCGCCGACCCCGGCCGTGGTCCCGCCGCACATCGGGTGTCCGCCGACGTGCTCGACGTCGTCGCGAAGCTGCGCCATCGCCTCGACGATCACGCCCTTCGCTCCGCCGAGGTCGGTCACGAGGGTGCCCGGCCCCACCAGGCGATCGACCTCGCGAAGCAATTGGAGGGTCGTGCCGACCGGCGTTGCGAGCACCACGATGTCGGCTGCCGCCATCGCCTCGGCGAGCGGCTCGACCGTGTCGACCGCGTCGAGCGCGACCGCGGTGCGCGCCGTGTCGCGATCATCGTCCTCGACCACCCCGATGCGTTGCGCGCAGCGTCCCGAGAGCGCACGACCCAGCGAACCGCCGAGCAGCCCGACTCCGACGATCACGACCGTAGCGTCGGGCAACTCGGGCCGTCGGGCAGCGTCGGTCATCGGCTCGTGACCGGCGTGCGCGGCAACGTCCTGTCCACGGCGTCGGCGATGCGCTCGACCCCGTCGAGCAGGCCCGCGAACTGCTCCGGGCGAAGTGACTGCGCGCCGTCGCTCACGGCGTCCTGCGGGCTGCAGTGGACCTCCACGATGAGCCCGTCGGCACCGGCCGCGACCGCAGCACGCGAGACCGGCGCGACGAGGTCCGCACGACCCGTCGCGTGGCTCGGGTCGACGATCACGGGCAGGTGCGAGAGCGCCTTGAGCACCGGCACTGCGTTGACGTCGAATGTGGAGCGAGTCGCCGTCTCGTACGTGCGGATGCCCCGCTCGCAGAGCAGGACCTGGGGATTTCCCTGCGCGAGGATGTATTCGGCGGCGAGCAGCAGCTCCTCGATCGTGGCGCTCATGCCGCGCTTGAGCAGCACGGGCTTGGACTGGCGCCCGACGGCTTCGAGCAGCCGGTAGTTCTGCATGTTGCGGGTGCCGAGCTGCAGGATGTCGACGTAGTCGGCGACCAGGTCGACCTCCTCCTCGCCCATCACCTCCGTGATGATCGCCATGCCGTGCAGGTCGCGGGCCTCGGCCAGGATCTTGAGCGCGTCCTCGCCGAGTCCCTGGAAGCTGTAGGGCGACGTGCGCGGCTTGAATGCGCCGCCGCGCAGGATGGTGACGCCCATCGCCGCGAGCTCGCCGGCGACCTCCAGCGTCTGCTCGCGGCTCTCCACCGAGCACGGGCCGGCCATCATCGTGATCGCCTCACCGCCGATCGGCGTGCCACGCACGGTGAACACTGAATCCTCCGCGGAGAAGTCGCGGCTCGCGAGCTTGTAGGGCGCGAGGATCGGGACGACGTTGTCCACGCCGTCCATCGAGCGCAGCATGTCCGGGTCGGCGGGGCGGTCGTTGCCCACGACGCCGATGACCACGCGCTCCTCGCCGGGTGACAGGTGCGGCTGGTAGCCGATCGCGCGGATCCGGTCGACGACCGCGTCGACCTGCTCCTGCGTGGCGTGCATGCGCATGACGACGATCATGTGGTGGCTCCTGGGGTGGATGGTGCGGAAGATGCGGGGCCGGCAGTCCGAAGCGATTCGGTGCCGCGCAGGTAGACGTGGGAGATCTCGCGCGGTCCGCGCGTGGTGTTCCAGTGCAGCAGCACGCGGATGCACCGCAGCGGGGCTCCTGGCTTGGCCATCTCCACCGCGCCCAGCATCGGGACATGGACCCAGCCCATGTGGCGGATGGCCTCGGCCGGGAACGAGGCGTCGAGGTCCGGGGTCGTGGTGAACATCGCCGAGGCGAGGTCGTCCGCCTCGATCGAGTTCTGCGCCACCATCGCCCTGACGAGCTCGAGGATCGCGGCGCGGATCGCGTCCGGCGTATTGGCCTCGGCGACCGTCGCGCCACGCACGCCACGACAGGCGGAGGCTGATGCTGTGGTGGTCTTCACCTCGGTCCGTTACCCGCGACGCCGCAGATCGACCCGTGATACAGGGACTTCCGAACCACGTCCGCGGACCCCACCTGTACCAAAACGATCGAGTGGGTATCGGAATTGCACAGTCGGCACGTCGTGAGGTGCGCGTCAGCCGCTCTGGGTCTTCAGGCCCGATCGCTCGACGTGCCACGGCTCGTGGGACATCGGGAAGACGAGGCCGTGGCGTGCGGCGAGCCGGTGCGCGAGCTGCAGGCTGCCCTTCAGGTCGGCTGCCTGTCCGCGCACGTGGTTGGAGCAGCCGGGTGGTGCGGCCCAGGTCTTGGCACGCGCCCAGCCGCCGCGTTCACGCTTCGCGGCCTTCCAGATGCGCAGGGAATCCTCGTAGCTGCGCCAGCCCTCCTCCACGACCAGCCGTCCACCGTGGCGGGCGACGTCGCGCTGGAGCGCAGCGAGGCGCGTGCGGAATCCGGGTGTCAGTCGCTGCGGCACGTTGAACACCTGTCGCATGCCCGGCAGTCGGTAGGACGGGTTCATGATGCGCGCCACATACGTGCGGGTCTCGGCGTATGGCGGAATGCCGCCGTACGCCTGCACGGCGCCGGGACCCGCGTTGTAGGCGGCGAGCGCGAGACGGTACGAGCCGAGCTGCCGCTCGTAGCGAGCCATGTTGGTTGCGGCCGCGCGCAGTGCGTCGGTGGGTATCCACGGGTCCACGCCCCAGCTACGTGCGGTCGCCGGCATGATCTGCGCGATGCCGATCGCGCCGGCCCCGCTCACCGCACACGGCTGCATCCCGCTCTCCGCCGCCATCTGGCGCACGAACAGCGCCGGCCTGCGGATCCCGGCCCTGCGCGCCTCGGCGAGTGCCACCTTGCGGAAGTCGATGCGCCGCAGCGTCCGCCTGGTCACGATCCTGCGCGCGCCCGCCCGCTTGGCGCCGAGGACGGCAGCGACGATCTCCCGGTCCTCGCCGCTCGGGCCGACGTCACCGACGACCGCGTCGAGCTCGACCTGCGTGCGCAGCTTCAGGTCCATCCATTCGCCGGACGCTGCGTTGCCGTCGGCAACCCCGGGCAGGCCGGCTGCGAGCGCCGCGGCCAACGACATCGCAGCGACGAGCCCCATGCCGGCACGATGGCCGGACGGGAACTTCGGGAATCGTGGTCTGCGGGGGTGGCGGAGCGACATGGTTGCGCGCGATCAGGCCTGGATGCCGCGCGCGGCGAGCAGCACCTGCACGAGCGGCGGCGCCGCGAGCAGGACGGCGACCGCACCTGCCAGCAGGATGAAGACGATCTCGTAGGCGCTGCGGTGCTCGCGCTGTTCGGCGATCGAGGCGAGCCGCGAGCGGAGCAGCTCGCGCGCGATGTCGCGTCGTCCGAGCACGGCGTAGTCCACGAGGGGCCCGTGCTCGTCGACCATGTCGGTGACCGGCTCGCGCAGTGCGAGCGGCGCCGGCATGGGCTCCTCCTCGGTGACCGGCTCGGCGAAGGCCGCATAGGGGCCGGGTCGCTCGATGGCGCCCTGCGCCGCAGGCGCGACCTCGATCACACGGGTGCCGACCGCACGTTCCACGGCGCCGCTCGCTGCCGCAGGTGCGAACGAACCGCCGCCATCCATGGCGGCACCCTCCCAGACGGGCGTCAGGTTGGAAACGGTGAGCTGCGTGTCTTCGAACGGGTCCATGCCTCCAAGGTAGGCCGAGATCTGTCCGTGGTCAACGCATTTCCGACAGGGAATCGACCGTGATCCGGAGGACCGGCCACCCCGTGGCCGTACTGCTTCGATCGACGTCAGGTATCGACGCGCAGCTGCTGCCAGCGGTGGCGCGCCTCGGCGATGCGCCGCGCACGCGCGACCGACCGTTCGATGGCCGCATGCAGCTTGGGCGTCGCCTGCTCCCGGGCAGCGTCGTCGAGGACGATCCGGACCGTCCGTCGCTCCTCGATGAGGTAGCGCCCGACGATGGCGACCGCAACCTCGTCCACGTAGCGCAGCGCGAGCACGTCGAGCGCAGCCTCGTCGGCCACCTGCACGCCGAGCTCGGAGTCGATGGTCACCTCCCGCAGCTCACGCGACGCCAGCAGCCGTGTGCGGCTCGCGCGCTGCGCGGCTTCCTTGATGGCCCAGCCGGCGCTTCGTGCCGCCGCGCCGGAGCCGAGCAGTCGCCGCAGCGAGCGCTGCTCGCCGCGAGCCAGGAATCCGTCGACGACCTCGGCCTCGGCGCTCGCCACCTTGCGCACGTCGAGCGACACGGGTCGATCGGCGATGACGCACGCGACCCGGTCGTGGCGCACGCAGATGCCGAGCCAGACGTCTGGGCGCGGAAAACCGTCCGCATAGATGAGCGGCTCGCCATCCGAGCCCTCGCGGATCTCGACGATCCCGGGCAGACCGAGGCGGTCCTTGGCCAGCACCTTCGCGAGCGCACGGCCGGCGAGCCAGCGTGATCGGCGTTCGCGGTTGTTGAACTGCTGGACCCGCTCGCTCTCCCACTCCGAGAGCAGCGGTGGCCGGATCGACCGGGTGAGCGGCATCTCGGCGTACATCACGCCGCTCGCCACGCGCCAGAAGAAGGGCTTTCCGTCGGCATGCGTCACACGCGCCTGCGTGCCTGCGCCATCCCCGACCTGACCTGCTGTGTCCCGAGCTCCATCCACACCTGACTGTCGCCTCGCCACCCTGCGGTGTTTCAGCAGCTTACGAGCCAGTTCGATGACCGCACGATGCGCCTTTTCACCGCCTGCGCGTCCGCGCCCACCCCCATGCTTCACGGAAACTTCACACAGCGACGACATACTCGCCCGCACCCACGCACCGACTGCCCCGCAGGAGCTCCACATGGCCTTCTCCCTCGTCCCGAAGAACACCAAGTTCGACAGCCTGCTCACGCAGGGCGGGGACATCGCGCAGCAGACCGCCGTGGCCATGCAGAAGATGCTCGCCGGCTACCCGCAGACCTCCGGGATGACCGCCGACATCAAGGCGCTCGAGCACCAGGGCGACCGCGTCATGCGGTCGATCGTGTCGGAGCTCACCAACACCTTCGTGACCCCGTACGACCGCGAGGACATCTACGAGCTCGCATCGCACGTGGACGACGTCATCGACTTCGTGGACGAGGCCGCCTCGATGTTCGACATCTACCAGGTCGAAGCGGTGACCAACTGCGTGAAGGGTCAGGCCGACATCCTCGTCGCCGCCACCGAGGAGCTCGCCAACGCGCTGCGCTACATGAACGAGCCCAGCCGCATGGAGCACCACTGGCAGAACATCCACAAGCTCGAGGATGCGGGCGACGAGCTCCACCGCAGCGGCATCAAGGAAGTCTTCGCCGCCTGCTACGACGAGCCCGCCATCATCATCTGCTGGAAGGACATCTACGAGCAGATGGAAGAGGCGATCGACGCGTGCGAGCGCGCCGCCTCCACGCTCGAACAGATCGCCGTCAAGAACAGCTAGGGGACGGCGACATGACCATGACACTCGTGCTGGTGATCGTGATCGCGATCATCTTCGACTTCACCAACGGCTTCCACGACACGGCCAACTCGATCGCGACGATGGTCGGGACCCGAGCCCTCGATCCCAAGCTGGCGGTCGCCTATGCCGCGGTGCTCAACTTCGCAGGCGCCCTCATGGGGACCGAGGTCGCAGCGACCGTGGGCAAGGGCATCATCGATGCCACGGCAAGCATCGCGACGCTCGAGGTGGCGCTCGCCGGCCTCACCGGTGCGATCACCTGGAACATCATCACGTGGTTCTACGGCCTGCCGTCATCCTCTTCCCACGCGCTCATCGGCGGGCTCGTCGGTGCCGCGCTCGCCCAGGGCGACACGAAGGTCCACTGGTCCGGCCCGGACAACAGCGGCGTGCTCGGCAAGGTGCTCCTGCCCTCGGTGCTGGCACCGACGCTCGGCCTGCTCGGCGGGCTGCTGCTCATGGCGATCCTGATGCGCCTGTTCCAGAACATGAACCCCACCACCGGGAACAAGGCGTTCCGGCGCATGCAGATCGTCTCGGGTGGTTGGCTGTCGTTCTCGCACGGGCTCAACGACGCGCAGAAGACGATGGGCGTGATGATGCTCGCGCTCATCGCGGCCGGCAACCTCGACCCGTCCGTCTCCAACCCGCCCATGTGGGTGAAGCTGAGCGCGGCGCTCGCCATGGGGCTCGGCACCTACGCAGGTGGCTGGAAGATCATCAAGACCCTTGGCGGCAAGGTCGTCAAGATGAGCCCCATGCAGGGCTTCTCCGCATCGGTCGCCGGCGCGTCGATCCTGACGTGGGCGGAGCACCACGGCATGCCGATCTCCACCACGCACTGCGTGACGGGCTGCGTGCTTGGTGCGGGATCCGCCAAGCGGGTCTCCTCCGTACGCTGGCAGGTCGTCGGCGAGATCGCGACCGCGTGGATCATGACCCTCCCGATGGCGGCGCTCGTCGGTGCGATCGCGTTCTTCATCACGTCGGTGAGCCCCTTCCTGCTCATCGCCTGCACGATCGCGCTGCTCGGCGGTCTCCGCATCCGCATGAACCGGGCAGGCATGGCTCCGGCGCACTGAGGCGCGGCCGCCGCAGCGCCGCGCTCAACCTCGCGGGTGCATGTGCCGATGGGCACGACGATGCTGCGCCCGAGCGACCATGACCTTGCCGAGTCCGACCCCGCGGTCCGGACGACGATCGCGCGCCTGCGGGCGAGCCTGCTCGCCGCGGGCATGGGCTCGGTCGCCTTCCTCCTGCTCGGCGTGCTCGCCACTCGGCTGGCGTGGGTCGCGGGCCTCGAACAGGGTCGCAGTGGCGCCGCCGATCCCGGCGCGATGCCGGCATTCAGCCTGCTCGCCGTCATCATCGGCGGCTTCCTCGCGCTCGGTGTGTTGCTCGTGATCGTCGTTCGCGGCCCGTTCGACCGGGCGCGGATGCAGGCCGTGGAGCTCGTGGAGACGAATCAGCGCCTCGCCGATTCTACGCTCGAGACGTTCGCCGCCCTCGGCGCTGCCGTCGAGGCGAAGGACCGATACACCGCAGGTCACGGGCTCCGCGTCACGCTCGTCTCGATCCTGATCGGCCAGGAGCTCGGGCTCACGCAGCGGGAGCTGGACGTGCTGCGCCACGCCGCGACCTTCCACGACATCGGCAAGATCGCCGTCGCCGACACCGTCCTGCAGAACCCGGGTCGCCTCACCGACGCGGAGTTCGAACAGATGAAAATCCACCCCATGGAGGGCGCGCGCATCTGCAGCAAGCTGCACTCGCTGCGCCCCGCCGTGCCGCTGGTGCGGTCACACCACGAGCGGATGGACGGCCGCGGCTATCCGGACGGACTCGTCGGCGAGCAGATCCCGCTCGGCGCCCGCATCATCGCCGTCGCCGACACGTGGGACGCGATCACGAGCGACCGCCCCTACCGCGAGGGCCAGCCTGCATTCGTGGCGCTCGAGGAGATCCGCCGCTGCGCGGGACCCCAGTTCGACGACGCGGTCGTCCGCGCCTTCCTCGAGGTGCTCGCCAAGGATCCGTGGATGTTCGGCCTGACCCCCGAGGACGTGGCCGACCGGCGTCCGCTCCCTGCCCCGGTCCCTGCGTCGCGCGGCGTGGATCGCGACGGCGACGGGTACTCCGACGACCGTGGTCGCGACGGCCGCCTCGTCACTCCGGTGCAGCGCGAGATCGACTGGGCCGCGGGCTTCGACGAGGACGACCTCGCGGCGTGATCCACGCGAGTTGAGGTGTGCGCGACCATGACGTCGACCGACCGGTTCCAGCCGCCCACCACCGCTGACGCGGCCCCGCCCAACCAGGCCCGGCCGATCGACGATCACGACGCATTCGCCGTCGACTCCTCCTCCCGCTGGTGGCTCGACCACCTGCTCGCGTCGACAGGCGCGGGGACCATCGATGAGCACGGGCGCGCCGAGCGACTCGCCGGCGTCGGTACCGCCGTGGGTTCGGTTCGGCTGCGTGACGCCGCCGATCGCGCCAATCGCATCGATCCCGAGCTGCAGGCCTACGACCGCTACGGGGCGCGGATCGACGACATCCGCTTCGATGCGTCGTGGCACGAGGTGCTCGACGCCGTCACGGCTAGCGGCGTGTGCGGTCTCCCCTGGAACGAGCCGAGCGGCGGCTACCTGGTCCGGGCAGCGGCGATGGAGCTGTGGGCGCGCCTCGACATCGGCGTGATGTGCCCGGTGACCATGACCGGCGCTGCCGTCCCGGTGCTCATGCGCGACAGTGACGGGCCCGGGCGCGAGCTCGCGGAGCGGATCCTCGTCGCCGCCGCATCCGGCACGGGCACGGGACACCCGCTCATGGGGATGGCGATGACCGAGCCGCAGGGTGGCAGCGACCTCGGCGGTTCGTCCACTCGCGCACGCGCGCGCGAGGACGGCAGCTTCGTGATCTCCGGGCACAAGTGGTTCTGCTCCCACCCCGTGGCCGATGCGCTGCTCGTGCTGGCACGGGACCCCGAGGCCGGTGAGGACGCCACCGGATCGCGCGGGCTCTCGTGCTTCCTGGTCCCCGGCTGGCTCGAGGACGGCTCGCGCAACGGCATCCACATCCAACGGCTCAAGGACAAGCTCGGCACACGCTCGCTGGCGAGCGGCGAGGTGCTGCTCGAGGACGCACGCGGCACGCGGATCGGTGACCCAGGTCGCGGCGTGCCCACGATCATCGAGATGGTCGTGCACACGCGCATGGACTGCTGCCTCGGCAACGCCGGGATCCTGGCGCGCGCCGTCGGCGAGGCCGTCAACCACGCCCGTGGCCGCGCGGCGTTCGGCGGACTGCTCGTCGACCAGCCCCTCATGCGGATGGTGCTCGCCGACCTGTTGCTCGAGCGCGAGGCGGCGCTGGCGCTGGCCTACGAGGTCGCCCGCACCTTCCAGGTCGCCGATCCGGTCGGGCGACTGACGACGGCGGTCGCCAAGTACTGGATCACGCGACGGGCCGTGCTCGGCGCCATCGAGTGTGTCGAGGCGCTCGGCGGCAACGGTTACACCGAGGAGTTCGTGCTCGCGCGCCTGTACCGCGATGCGCAGGTCAACTCCACCTGGGAGGGTTCGGGCAACGTGATGGCGCTCGACGTGCTGCGCGCGATCGGGCGCGAGCCGGAGCTCGTGCACGGCCTGCGCGCCCGCATCGCGGAATTGCTCGACGGTGCCCCCGACGACACCGCGCGCGCGGTCGCCAGCTTCGCCGCAGCCATCGACCCGCCCACCTCAGAAGCGGACGGGCGGCGTTTCGCCGGCCGCGCCGCCCTCGCCATGCAGGCGGCGCTGCTGGCCCATCGCGCGTCGGTCACGGGCGACTCCGACGACGCGACCATCGCCCGCGCCTTCGTCGCCACGCGCCTCGAGCCCTCCGCCGAGCGCGTGTTCGGTGACGGCGACGAGCGCCTCGCTGCTGCGGCCGGGCCGCTCCTCGACCGCGCGCCCCTGCCCGCCTAGCGGTCCAACCGTCGGCGCGCGAGCACGATTCCTTGTTCCATGCACGACAATTCGTGTGCGGGGCGCGACAGTGTCAGTCCGCGCCCACGATGTCTTCCACCCGCGTCAGGGAATCGCGCGCTCGGCGGTTCGGACACGCTCCGAGCGCGGCATCACGCCGGCTCGCTCGCCGAGCGCTCGAGCAGGATCGTCACGGGCCCGTCGTTGACCAGCTCGACCTGCATGTTGGCGCCGAACACGCCGGTGGCGACCGGGATGCCATGCTCGGCCACGAGCCCGTTGAAGCGCATCCATGCCGCCTTCGCCATGTCAGGGTCGGCGGCCTTGGTGAAGCTCGGTCGCGTGCCCTTGGACACGTCGCCGAGCAGCGTGAACTGGCTCACGCTCAACAGCTCGCCGCCGACGTCGACGACGGAGCGATCGAAGCGTCCGTCGGCGTCGTTGAAGATGCGCAGCTTCGCGACCTTGGCCGCCATCCACTGCAGCTGCTCGTCGCCGTCGCCCTCGGCGATGCCCACCAGCGCGAGCAGTCCGGGGCCGATCCTGCCGACGATCTCACCGTCGACGGTGACCGCTGCGGAGGTGACTCGTTGCACGACGACCTGCATGCGACGAGCTTCGCAGGTATGCTCCCGCACATGTCGACCAAGGAAGACACAATCGAGGTCGAGGGCGTCGTCATGGAGGCCCTCCCCAACACCATGTTCAAGGTGAAGCTCGACAACGACCATGAGGTCCTCGGGCACATCTCGGGCAAGATGCGGCGGTACTACATCCGCATCCTTCCTGGCGACCGCGTGAAGGTCGAACTGTCGCCCTACGACCTCACCCGCGGGCGGATCACCTACCGTTACAAGTAAGCGGAGCGAGCGATGAATCAAGCTTGCTTGAGTTCATCCGAGCGAGCGAACTTGCTCGCGCCGAAGGCGCGTGACAAGTAATGGCCAGCAGCGGCTCCGGCCCTGCGATCATCGCGCGCGGCCTCTCCCGGGAGTTCCGCGTCGTGACGGGCACGCCCTCGCTCCTGCGCCGCCGCCAGCGGCGGACCATCCACGCGCTCGAGGGTCTCGACCTCGAGGTCACACGTGGCGAGCGGATCGCCTACATCGGCCCCAACGGCGCCGGAAAGTCGACCTCGATCCGCATCCTGACGGGCATCCTGCACCCGACGTCCGGCGAGGCCGAGGTGCTCGGCCACGTGCCCTGGCGTGAGCGACGTGCGCTCTCCCACCGCATCGGCACGATCTTCGGCCAGCGGTCCATGCTCGTCGACGACCTGCCCGCCAACTCGACCTTCGAGCTGCACGGGCGCATCTACGGCGTCGACCCGGCGCAGCTGCGCAGCAGGCGCGATCACCTGCTCGAGCTGTTCGATGCCGCAGAGCTCGCGGACCAGCAGCCCCGCGCGATGTCGCTCGGCCAGCGCATGCGCTGCGAGCTGGTCGCCGCGCTGCTGCACGAGCCGGGGATCCTGTTCCTGGACGAGCCCACGATCGGGCTCGACCTGATCGCCAAGCGGACCCTCCGCGACCTGGTCGTGCGCCTCAACGACGAGTACGGCACGACCGTGTTGCTGACCTCGCACGACGTCGCCGACATCGAGACGGTCGCCGAGCGCGTCGTGATCATCGACCACGGTCGCGGCATCTTCGACGGCACGGTGGAGCAGCTGCGGCGCGACTTCCTCCGCTCCAAGCTGCTCGACGTGCACTTCCTCGACGAGCAGGACCCTCCGGTGCAGGTCGAGGGCTGCGAGCTGCTCGTGGCGACCAGGACGCGGGTGTCGGTGTCGGTCGACCTCGCCGTGCGCCGGCTCGGCGACGTGCTCGACGAGCTCGTCGCCAGCCGATCCGTGGACGACATGACCGTGGGCGATCCACCGCTCGAGGACGTGATCGGCCACATCTACCAGCAGGGTCGGCCCGCGTCGTGAGCCGACTCCGCACGCTCTACCTCTGGCTGACCCTGACGAGCGCACGCCGCCGCGACCTGCTCTGGAGCGCGCTCTTCTCCTCGCTGCTCATCGCCATCATCACGTCGGTGCTGGCGTGGCTGTGGGTCGCCGCGCTCCCGGGATCCGAGTCGATCGCCGGCTACGACGCGGTGCGCATGGTGTGGTACCTCGCGGTCGCCGAGGCAGTCGTCAACGGCGTCGACCAGCGCCTCATGCTCCGCATCGGCGACGACTTCCAGCGGGGGGACCTGACCGCCGAATTGCTGCGTCCCGTCACGCTCGTATGGATGCTCACGGCGCGCGAGCTCGGTCGTTCGGTGGCGCGTTTCGTGCTCTCGCTGCCGGCCTGTGTCGCGGTCGCGTGGCTCATCGTCGGTTCCCCGCCCAGCGCCGCCGGGCTGGCGCTGCTCGTGATCACCGGTCCGCTCGCGGTGATCGTCCAGACGCTCCTGATCGTGGCTGCGTCCGCGAGCGTGATGTGGCTGGGCGATGCGAACGCCGCGTGGTTCGTCATGCAGAAGCTGGTGTTCCTGGTTGGCGGCATGCTGCTGCCGCTCGAGTTCTGGCCGGACGGCGTCTCGGGAGTGCTCATCGCCCTGCCGTGGGCGGCCACCGCCTACGTGCCGGCACACCTCGCGGTGCAGCCGGATCTCGTCCGAGCGATCGAGCTGGTCGCGCTCCAGCTGTTCTGGGTCCTCGCCGTCGGCGCCCTAGCATCGCTCGCGTGGACGCGCGGCGAGCAGCGCCTGCTCCGGACGCCGTCGACGTGAACCGCGCGCTCTCCTCCGCACTGCTGCAGTGGCAGCTCGCCTGGCGCGCCGAGGTCGGCCGCCGCGCGAGCTTCCTGCTGCAGCTGCTGTTCATGTGCATCAACGACCTCGCGTGGGTCGTCTTCTGGCTGCTCGTGTTCAGCCACCGCGACGCCATCCGCGGCTGGGACCGCGCCGAGGTCCTCGTGCTGTTCGCGATCGTCACCTTCACGTACGGCATCGGGATCGGGATGTTCTACGGCGTCCGCCGCCTCGGCGAACGGATCCGTCGCCGCGAGCTCGACCCCTGGCTGGCCCAGCCCCAGCCGATCGTGCTCCGCGTCCTGTTCTCGCGCATCCACCCGCCCCTGCTCGGCGACCTGGTGTTCGGGCCGGTGCTGTTCGCGCTGGCCGGAAGCAACACCCCCGGCGCGTGGCTGCGCTACATCGGGGTCGCGTTGCTCGCCTCGGCGATCATCACGGCCTTCCTGCTCGCGACCGAGTCGCTCACGTTCTGGCTCGACACCGGCAGCGAATTCGCCGGCGTCGCCTTCACCGCGATCACCGTGCTGTCGACCTACCCCGCCTCGATCTACTCCGGGGTCGTGAAGCTGGTCGTGTTCACGATCGTCCCGGCAGCCTTCATCGGGTCGGTTCCGGCCGAGGTCGTGCTCGACCCGTCGGCGCGGCTCGTGGGGATGCTCGTCCTCGCCGCGGTCGCGTCGTGGGTGGTCGCGCTCTCCGTCTTCCACCTCGGCGTGCGCCGGTACCTGCGCGTCGGCTGAACCGGGGCCGGCGACTCAGTCGCCGAAGACCATCGGCCCCGGCGCATCCCCGTCGCTCGAATCGAGCGCATCCCCGGTTCCCGTGCGCGCCAGGAAGGCGTTGAGCGTGTCGCGGTAGATCCGACGTCCCGGATCGAACCACGTGGCCAGCCGGTAGTGGTGGCGCGCCTCGCGCAGCTCGCCCATCCGGTCGAGCGCGCGGCCCAGGCAGAAGTGGGCGTAGGCGTCGACCGGGTCACGGTCGACGATCACCTGGAACTCGGTCGCGGCCCGCTGGTTGAAGCCGAGCTTCAGGTAGGCCTTGCCGAGCGCCTCGTGGACGGAATTGGACTCCGGCTCGAGCCGCTTGGCACGCTCGAGCGCCGTGATCGCCTCGTCCGCGCGTCCGGCGGCGATCGCGTCGAGCCCCTGGCGAAAGAGGCTATAGGCGTCGTCCACGGGGCCTTCCATCGCGTCGGATTCCCGCGTCCTCACGGCACGCGGCCTGTTTCCCATCGTAGCCCATGCGATAGGTATCCGCCGAGCCGGGTATGGTGCGCGCGAGGCGCACGGCACGCATGCCACGTGTTCGCGCTACAGCACCGGCAGCCCGATCGAAGCATGGGGCGCCGGGCCACGGAGGGCGGAGCTGGAACGATGCTGGTACTCACCAGGAAGATCGGTGAATCGTTCGTCATCGGCGACGACATCAAGATCACGATCATCGACATCATCGGCGGCAACAAGGTGCGCGTCGGCATCGAGGCGCCCCACGAGGTCCCCGTCTACCGCGAAGAGATCTACGAGCAGATCCGTGCGGAGAACGCCGCAGCGGCCAAGGCCGCGCCCACCGACCTGCCCTAGCTAGGCCGTCTCGAGCGGACGCTCTGTGACGTGGCCCAGGTCGTCGACGCGCACCATCACCCGGATGCGCTCGGCACCGGCGACCAGCTTGCGGTGCCAGCCGGCCAGGGCGACGCCGGCCGCGAGCAGGAAGAGCACGTCGCGGGTCGCCAGGTACAGGGCGACGCCGAAGGCCGCCATGAGCACGTTGGGGAGCCACTGCTGGCGATTGGGCATCGACACGAGCGCGCGGTAGCCGTGCTGCTCCTCCACGCGACCGCCTCGTCGCACGAGCGTCGACAGGTGCAGCACCAGCCGTGACAGCCGGGCCTGCTCGTCGAGCAGGTCGATGTCGGCGTCCGAAGTCTGTGGCTCTGGCTGAGATGCAGGGTGCTGGGTCATCGGTGATCCTGGAGCTGAGGGTTGTGGTGGTGGGTCAGTGCGTGACTGGCTCGTCGAGGTGGGAGAGCCGGGGCCATCGCGAATCACACAGGCGCGCGCCGTGGATCGCCGGCATGGCCAGCGTCAGCGGCAGCACCATCGGTGCCCCGTGGCTGCGCCACACCGTCGTGGCAGCGGCGACGGCCGCGTCCTGTCGTCTCACGTCTGGCATGAATTCCGTCCGTCCCGAACACGGCGATGCCGCGCAGTCCCACACTCGAGCAACGCGTCCAGACGTTGCCCAGCACCCGACTATCGCGCTGCCAGGGGCTCGTGTTGCACCCCGTGATGCGACCGCAGGGCCATGTACCGTCCGTATCCGATGCATCGTTCCGTCACGGTAGGAAACCTGGTCGTGGACCCGCCGCTCCTCAATGGCAGTGGCGTGGTCGACGCGGTCAGCCGCGACGAGGGCTGGAACCTCCCCGATCGGGACCTCTCGAAACTCGGTGGCTTCGTCACCAAGACCCTCACGCGTGAGCCACGCGACGGCAATCCGCAGCCGTGGGCCGAGGCGATCGCACCGGGCACCCTCATCAACGCGGCGGGCCTGCCGAACCCCGGGATCCACGGCGCGATGCGCGAGTGGTCCGGGCTCGGACACCGGCTGGCCGGGCGACCGATCATCGTCAGCATCGGCGGCGATCCGGCCCTCCTGGGCGAGCTCGCCGAGCTCGTCGAGGCAGCCGGCTGGGCAGCCGCCCTCGAGCTGAACCTGTCGTGCCCGAACGTCGACGGTGGGCTCGTGGCGAGCGATCCCCGCGCCGTCGCCCAGGCGGTGGCGCGCGTGCGCGCGCGAAGCTCCCTGCCGATCTTCGCCAAGTTGACGCCCGCCTGCGGCGCCGCCGGCCAGGTCGCACGCGCTGCGGTCGATGCGGGCGCCGACGCGCTCACCTGCGGCAACACGATGCCGATCCGCGCCCGGGGCGACGACGGCTGCGACCTGCTCGGTGCGGGACCCCATGGGGGGATGTCAGGCGCCGGGCTGCACCCGATCGTCCTCCGCCTCGTCGCCGAGGTGCGCGCCGCGGTGGACGTGCCGATCGTCGGGCTGGGCGGTGTCGACGGCATCGCCGCGGCCGAGCGGATGCTCGGCGCGGGCGCCGACATCGTCGGCATCGGGACCGGCGCGGTGCTCGACCCCGAGCTGGTGGGCGGGCTCGCCGCGTACCTTCGTGGACCGGATGGTCAAGCCGCTCGGTGAACGGTCGCTCGCTTCGACGTCCGACCGGAGGCGATGTCACAACTCGTCCGTCGATCCTGTTGCCGTCCACCCTGCTGGTCACTAATATGCCCCGCCATGCCCCCGAAGACCTCCAGCCAGACGCCGGTACGATCGCCCTCCCAGCGCATGGAGGCGCTGCAGAAGGCGAACGCGATCCGTTCGCAGCGTGCCCAGCTGAAGAAGGAGCTCAAGAGCGGGGAGCTCGAGATCGTCGCGGTGCTCCAGGATCCGCCGGAGTTCCTCCGCACGGCCAAGGTGATGGACCTGCTGCTCGTGGTCCCCAAGTTCGGTCGGGTGAAGGCGACGCGCGTCCTGACCCGCTGCCGCATCAGCCAGGCCAAGACCGTCGGCGGCCTCTCCGAGCGCCAGCGCGCCGAGCTCTGCGAGACGCTCGAGAAGCGCTCGTCGGCAGGCTGACGGACCGATGATCCCCGCGTCCGACACCACGCCGAAGCCACGCCGCCGCGTGTTCGTGGTGTCCGGTCCGTCGGGCGCCGGCAAGGGGACGCTCATCCGCGGCGTGCTCAAGTACTTCCCGACGCTCGACGTCGCGATCAGTGCGACCACGCGCGCCGCCCGTCCCGGCGAGGTCAACGGCCGCGAGTACTGGTTCCTCACCGGCGAGGAGTTCGACGCCCACGTCGAGGCCGGAGACTTCCTCGAGCACGTGGATTTCGCCGGCAACCGCTATGGCACACTGCTCAGCGAGATCGATCGTCTCCACGAGAGCGGTCGGCACGTGATCCTCGAGCTGGAGCTGCACGGTGCCCTCGAGGTCGAGGCCGGATCCATGGCCTCGACGCTGATCTGGATCGAGTCGCCGGACTTCGAAGAGCTTGAACGTCGTCTGCGTTCGCGAGCCAGCGACACCGACGAGGAGATCGTCCGCCGCATGGACGTAGCCCGCTCCCAGCTGGATGCCAAGGGACAATTCCAGTATGTTGTCGTCAACGATGACCAGACGCGGGCGATCGCCGAACTCCAGGCGATCATCGAGCGAGAGCTCGCCTAGCCCCCTGGTCCGCTGACGACGAAGGGGAATTCCCGCATGGCCATCCAGCTGAAGGTCGACACCTACCTCGAGAAGGTCGACGGGTCCAAGTACGCGCTGGTCCAGGTCGCCGCCAAGCGCGCGCGCCAGATCAACGACTACTACCACCACCTCGGCGAGGGCATGTCCTACGACGAGTTCCCCCCGCCGCTCATCGAGTCCCACAGCAAGAATTACCTGACGCTCGCCCTCGAGGAGATCGCCTCCAACAAGATCCGCGTCGAGTTCCCCAAGGAGAAGAACTGACGCTGGGGCAACCCTCGACCTCGACCTGAGGTCAACGCGAATTGACACCCTCGACCAACGGTCGAGCAGCAACGAGCCCGACGACTTCGTGTCAGTTCGGGCTCGTTCTTCGTTGCGGTTCCGATTTCCGTAGCATGTCAGTCTCGTTTCAGTACCTCGTCCTGTGGACATGCCAATATGCCCCGTCAGAGCCTGCGTCGTCCTACCGAATACTGCAATTCGTCGCGTACGCACCTCTCACGCGTAAAGGGGAGCGGGCTTCGGGCCGATAGGGACCAATGGGCCGGGCCCCGGGGAATTCACCACTTTGACACGCTCTCCACAGCGAGCCGAACGCTTGCCGCATCCAGCGGCGGTTTCGCGTGCGCACGGAGCCCTCGCCGCCGTCCCTGATCCGCAGCCGGCCCCGAGCCGCTTCGGTCCGGCCTTCGCCGTGATCGCCCTCTTCATCGCCGCCCTGGCCAGCGTCGTCGCCGTCCAGGTCGTCCTCCACGGCCAGCGCGCCGGACAGCCGACGAGCACCCAGTCCTTCATCGACCTCGCTCGACCGCTGCCGGACTTCGTCTCCCGACCGCTCGGCAACCCCACGTCGGGTCGAGCCGAGGCAGATGCCACGGTATTCCCCGCCGAGCTCGGCGATCCTCTCTACGGCGGTTTCGCCGACACGGATCCGGACCAGGTCGGGTTCGCCCTCCTCGATCCGCCGACCGTGACGGGACGCACCGACTTCGACGGCGGCGTGCGCTACACCACCGCCGACGTCGACATCGTCCACGACCACGTCACCGCCCAGCTGCGGGAGCAGCTGGTGGTGCACCGCCACCAGGGCGTCCGGACCTGGAGCTGGCGCCTCGCCGGTGACGGCGTCCGCACCGGGCTCCCCCGCCTCGACGCGTCGGGCGACATCGTCCTGGCGAACGGTGGCCGGATCCTGGCGCCGCGGATCTACGACGCGACCGGCACGGTCATCCCGATCAGTGGACTCGCCTGGCAGCTCCGAGGCCTCGACTTCAGCTTGACGGTTGACGACGCGAACCTCGCCCTGCCCTACGTGATCGATCCGGATGGCGCAGTACCGACCATCGCGATCAACCGCCTCCAGTCAGCCAGCCCCTGCGTCTACATCGACACACCGACCTCGGCGTACATCCGCTCGATCGGATGTGCCGGCAGCCTCGACGTCCGCGCCATCGCATTCGACACCGTCGACCAGCCGACCACGGGCCCGAACGACCCGCAGACGCCCGTCGGGCTTGGCTCCGGAACCTCGTCCGGCACCTACGGCGTCGCATGGGACAACGCGCCGAACACGTTCCAGACGAACGGCATCGCGAATTTCTCGCCGTCGACCATCCAGTACAAGGCGGGTTACGGCCAAGGGCTCAAGGTCCGCTGCTGGCCCAACGACTCGTTCTCGGACGTCCCCACGCCGGGTGGCAACGCGATCGACACACGCCTGGACTACGACGCCGCCCAGCTCGGCACGGCGGCCGGCATGCGCAACCTCAACACCACGGCCGGCGGCCAGCCGCCGCGCGCTGCAGCGCCCGGCGCAGGTGACCTGTCGTGCCGCTGGACC
>JAOPYU010000224.1 GCA_025964455.1 Thermoleophilia bacterium
GGACCTTCGTCGACCGATGTCGGCCTGGCGACTGACCACGCGCCAGGACGGTCGCGAGGTCGTCGAGTCCAGCGAGGAGCTGCTCGGCGGATTCGTGCACGCCCTCACCGTGCGCCTCGCCGACATCGACCCTTCGACGTGGCACCACTCCCGCCGGGTGGCGCAGCTCGCGGTCGAGGTCGCGCAGCAGCTCGAGCTCGACACCGACGTGGTGCGACGCATCGCCGTTGCCGGCCTGATCCACGACATCGGCAAGCTGCGAATCCCCCACGACGTGCTGCACAAGCCCGGCAAGCTCACCGACGAGGAGTTCGACCTGGTCAAGGCGCACCCGGACTTCGGGGTGGAGCTGCTGAGCAGCATCCGCGGCTTCGAAGGCGAGATCCCGATCGTGCTCGGACATCACGAGAAGCTGTCAGGACGTGGGTACCCGGAGGGGCTGGTCGGCGAGGAGATCAACCTCGAGACGCGGATCATGACGGCCTGCGACGTGTTCGACGCGCTCACCGACGCGCGCTCGTACAAGGAGCCCTGGCCCGTGGAGCGCGCGATCTCGCTGCTGCACGAGGAGAGCGGCGACTCCTTCGACCCCGTCGTGGTCGCAGCACTCGAGCAGGTCGTGGCCCGTCGCATGGCGACCGCCGACTTCCTGCGCGACGCCCAGCTGGAGGATGCGCCCATCGATCCCGTCGTCCCGATCCACCAGCCGGTGGCCGGGATCCCGCCGATCGACGTGCCTGCGGGCCTCGCCGCACGCGAGGAACTCCCCGAGCGCCTCCCGCGTGCTGCCTGAGGGCGCGATCGCCGGGCCAGCACGTGGCCGGATCCACCGCGCGGCCCTTGCGTGATCGGCGACTATCGAGGACGCTGGACGGGAACGTACCGATGATCGGTGCCGCCCGCCGCATGGCCCAGACCTCTCCCCGCATCCGACTGCTCATCGCCCTGACGCTGACTGTGTGCGCGCTCGCGCTCGTGCCGACGGCTGCGAGCGCAGCGATCATCCACGTGGATGCGGCGAGCGTCGCCCCCGACGTCTCCTGTGGGGCGCCGACCGCGCCCTGCGCGACCCTTGCTGCTGCGGCTCTGCACGGCACGGGTGGCGACGAGATCCGCATCGCCCCCGGCGACTATCAGGGCACCAACTTCGCGGAGACCACGCACCTGCTCGGCCCAGCGACCGGCGAGGCGCGAATCCATTCGCGCATCAGCTCCACGGCCAGTCTCGAAGTCGCCCGCCTGACCTTCACGGGCGTGGCCAGCGGCCCCGCGATCTACGTCTCCGGCGACGCGGAAGATGCCGTGCTCGTGCGCGACAGCCGCTTCGATGCCGTCGGTGGCGGCACCGCGATCGAGCTCGACGCGCTCGCCGCAGCCACGATCTCCGGCACGACCTTCACCAACAACGCCGGAGCTGCAGTGCTGGCGCGCGGCGCTCGCGGCCTGCAGCTCGTCGACAACCTCGTGCGCGGCGGCGGCTCGCTGCTCGACATCGCCGACAGCGATGGAGCCGCCGATCCGATCCTGGTCGCTCGAAATGTCGCGACCAACCTGTCCGGTCACGCCATCTCGATCGGTGCTGGCGTGCGCGGCGTCACCGTGCGCCAGAACCGCTTCCTCGCGATCGGCGGCGCGGCCATCGAGGTCCACGACCTGGTCGGCGAGGGCGCAACGTCCGACCTGGCGATCCGCGGCAACGACGTCGAGGATGCGCGCTACGCAGTGCGCGCCCGCAGCATCGTGCTCGAGGGCGCCGTCACCATCCGCTCCAACCGATTCGTCGCACTTCGCACCGCCGCACTCGTGAACCAGTCCCCGCTCGGCGCGACGCTCGACGCGCGCGGCAACTGGTGGGGACGCAGCGCAGGCGCCGCGCCGGCCACCCTGATCGGCGCCGGCATCGATGCAAGCACGCCGCTGCGGCTCGTCGGCGTCGATGCGCCGGCCGCCATTCGCGTGGGCAGCTCGGGCGAGGTCGGCATCCGCCTGGTCGGTCCGGTCGGCGGCGAGCCCGACGCTGACATCGCAGGCTTCCCGGTCACCTTCACCTCCTCGCTGGCCGAGGTCGAACCCCGCACCGTGGTCGTGGCCGGGCGCGCTCGAACGCTCATCACCGCCGGTTCCAATCCCGGCGAGAGCGAGACGGTCGCGACTCTTGACGATGAGGTCGTGCGCGCGACGACCCTGATCCTTCCGAGCGGCGCGGTCCTGCCCGGCGGCACCGCGGAGCCCACCGTCGCTGCCACCCCGATCCCGCGATTCACCGCTACGATCCAGCTGGTCCGCCGTTGGGCCGGTCGCGCGCTTGGGCGCGGCATCGCCCATGTCGTCACGAGCAATCGCCCGTCGTCGGTGCGCACAGTTGCGAGCGTGGACCACGTCACCGCGCGGCTGCTCGGTCTGCGCCCCGCGACCTCCACCACTCGGAACCCGTACCAGGTCGGCCGTGTCGTGACGCGCGCCGCCACGGGCCGCCGCGTGGTCACCGTGCGCCTCGATGCGGACGTGCGGACGCTCATCCGCGACTACGGACACCCCGTGGCGATCCATCTCGTCACGCGCGTTGGTACGGCCTCCGGGGCGCGCCGTCTTGCCTATCGGCGGATCGTGCTGCCGGCTGGCGTTCGCTGAGGTTCGACGTTTCACCGTCGCCCTGACGGCGACGACTCTCCCTGTCCCCCCACGAGGACCGAGGAGGAACCCGCCATGACCGACGCCTGGACCACGAAGCAGCTCGAACAGTTCGTGCGCATCCGCGACGGGTTCATGAAGACCGGATTCTCGCGCGACGTCGCCGAGGCGCATGCCGCCCGCACCCTGCGCGAACGCGAGCAGCAGGCGCCCAAGCCGCGCCGCACCGAGGGCGAGACCAAGGACGAGCTCTACCACGAGGCCAAGCGCTACAACATCGCCGGCCGCTCCCAGATGGACAAGCGCCAGCTCGAGGATGCGGTGCGTTCGCATCGGCAGGCGAGTGGCGAGGACGCCTGATGGCGCTGGCGCCGGTTCGGCATGCCACGGGCGGGGTAGTCGCCGCCCATGAAAAGCCAACTCTTCGCCCCTGACTTCCAGGAGCACCAGGTACCCGGCGGCTTCGGCCTGCAGAACGAGCGACTCCTCAAGGTGACCCTGAGCGGTGAGATCATGGCGCGTCAGGGCGCGGCCGTCGCGTGGCAGGGCAACGTGGAGTTCGCCTACCAGGGCGCCGGCGCCAAGAAGCTGATCAAGAAGATGGTGACGGGCGAGGACCTGCAGCTCATGAAGGTGAGCGGCCAGGGCGACGTGTTCCTCGCCGACTACGCGGCCGAGGTCCACATCATCCACCTCGAGAACGACTCGATCACGGTGAACGGCCAGAACATCCTCGCCTTCGACGCGGGCATCAGCTGGGACATCCGGCGCGTGAAGGGCGTCAGTGGCATGGCTGCGCAAGGCTTCTTCAACGTGGTGCTCACCGGAACCGGCGCCGTGGCACTGACGACGATCGGCACGCCGGTCATCCTCGATCCTGCGACCCAGCCAACCTTCTGCGACCCGGCGGCGGCCGTCGCCTGGTCCACCAGCCTGCAACCGACGGTCACCAAGACCGACAGCATCATGAAGAGCCTGATCGGTCGCGGATCGGGCGAGCTGTTCTCGATGGGGTTCACCGGACAGGGGTTCGTCGTGGTCCAGCCGAGCGAGGGCTACCCGTGGTCGACGGCGGCGACGACCCAGAACTCGACCGGCGGCGGCATCGGGTCGCTCTTCACCTGACCCGGCCGCGCCGGAGGGGCCGCGCGATGCGACCCCTCCTGGTTGGGCTGACTGATCCGCGCCGCCGGGTCAGCCGGTCGTGTGGGTAGCGCCGTGCGATGCCCGGTAGTGCTGCCGAAGCTCACGTACGCCGACGTGTCCGTCGTGGTTCTGGTCGATCCGAGTGAAGGCGACCTTGTGTTCACGGGAGAGCACCGCCGAATCGCGGGTGCCTCGGCGGTAATCGATCGTCCCGTTGCCGTTGGCGTCGTACTGCTGCAGCGTCCTGGCTGCGTAGATCTGTGCTTTCGACGTTGCGTCCATTCACTCGCTCCTTGGGGGATGGTTGATGCATCCACGGTGCTGCGAGCGGCGCTTGGGGTCAGTAATCCTGCCGACAATTGACACGGGGGCCGCTCGTGAATCGATCGCGAACGGCCCCCGTGACAGGTTCTGGTCTGTCGATGCGTGTCAGTAGTCGCGCGTCTCGACCAGCTGCGGCTTGCCAGCCCACTTGACGGTGCCCGGAACGAACACGCGCTCGCCGTCGATCAGCGCGACGAGCTCGTCGGCGCGCACCACGGCCGGATTGTTGCGTCCACCCTGCGCGTCGAGGCGCAGGTTGCCCGCTGCGAACGGCACGCTCGAGCTCTTGGTGAGCCGGGTGCTGGGCTGGAACGGCCCGTGGGTGGACGTGGAGACGTACGTGCGGCTGGAGGTGTGCACGTCGTGCACGCGGTAGCCGCCACGGAACTTCACGACTGCGAGGCCGGGCATCTCGCCGGCGCTCAGTGTGCGGGCCGCGGTGACGGCGTCGTAGAGGCTGGAGAAGGTGTCGAGGCCGGTGGCAGCGCCCGCGAGTCGGTACTGGCGCTCGGTGCTCCACTGGGTGACGCCGCCGTGGGGATAGCTCCTGACGACCGTGTCGATGGACTGGCTCGCGAGCACCTGGGGTGCGGCAGCGAGGCTCGTCGCGCTGGCGATCTGCATCTTCCGTGACCTTTCGCGGAGCAGGCGCGCGTCCGGGCGCGCCTACGTGAACTGGACGGCAGGAGGATACCGGCCGACCTTCGCGGGTGCGGCAGCCGCTCCGTCCGAGGCGCTCAGGCCTCGAGCCGGCGTGCGCGAGCCTGGTCCGCGACGACCCAGGCAGCGGTCATGGCGCCGCCGATCGCATAGAGCGGCCAGCCGTGGCGTGCCAGGAATGATCCGGGCGCGAGCTTGCCCGCGAGCGCCTGCGCCCCGATGGCCGCGACGCTGGTCGTGGCGAGACCGAGGCCGGCCCCAAGGGCGAGGCGGCGACCCGGTTCCATGCGATACAGGTCGTTGGTGGCGACCCGGGTGCGCACGTCCTCGAGCGGGAGCGGTTCGCCACTGGCTGCCTGCCCGAGCGACCATGCCGATTCATTGATGCCGAGCTCGTGGGCGACCTGCGCCTGCACGTGGTAGGCGTTGACCTCGTCCTCGTTCTGGCGCGCGGTGAGCGAATCGAGCCAGGCGGTCACCGGATTGTAGAGCGTGACGAGGGCCTTGGCGCCATCGGCCGCGGTGCCGGCGAGCAACCCCATCGACTGCAGCGCCCAATGCGGACGGTCCTTGAAATCGAGCGCGTGCTTGCCCTCGTGCGCGAGCGTGGTGACGAATCCCGGAGAGCGCACGGCACCCTGCGGCACAGTGATGAGCCGGGTACGAGGGTCATAGACGGCCCCGGCCCCCGGGTAGCGGCCCTTGAACACCTCGTTGGGCACCACGCGAATCTCGACGTGACTGGCAGCGAGGAAGTCGGCAACCTCCCGCCCGGATTCGGTGGTGCGGAGCCGAGTGACGGCAGCGCTGATCGCCGCCGCATCACCGGGGTCTGCCGGCAGGGCGGCGCGCTGCGGCAGCGCTGCGGGCGCAGGTGCGCCGATTGTCGTCGTCATCGCGTGAGCCCCGTCCCGAGCGGTCGCGCCAGTCGTCCACCGGACTGTCGTGCGCGCGGCTCGCCCGGTTGCAGCAAGTGGCTGTCAGAGCTGCAACTCGGCGAGCGTGTTCTCGAGCAGGACATCGACCTGGGCGACGTGCTCGTCGGTGCTGGCCTGCAGGTCCTTGGAGCGGCCGTTGAGCTTGCCCTCGGAGATCTCGTCGGCGGCGCGCCGCCGGCGCAGGTCGTTGATGGCGTCTCGGCGCGCGAGCCGGATCGCAACACGCGCCTGTTCCGCCACGTCCCGCGCCTGGCGCGCCAGCTCGACGCGGCGCTCCTGGGTGGGGGCAGGCAGCTCGAGCCGGAGGCGCTGGCCATCGACTCGCGGGCGGGCGCCGAGGTCCGAGTCGCCGAGCACCTTCTCGATCGCGGGGACGAGCGATGGATCATGCGCTGTGATGACGAGGCCTCGCGGCGGCTGGGTCCCGAGCTGGGCCACCTGGGCGAGCGGCTGGGTTCCGCCCCATGCCGGCACCTGCAGGTGCGCCACCAGGTCGACGCTGGCGCGACCTCCGCGCAGCGGTGCGAGTCGACGGCGCGCCTCCTCCACCGTGTCGCGCATGCGCCGCGTCGCCGAGTTGCTGGGAGGTCCTGCCATCGCGACCGAGACCTACCCGCGCGTGGGGCCTTCAACGCCGAGGGGCCCGCTGCGCGTGCTGCGCATCGGGCCCCTCGTCACCGGATGGAGGCGGATGGATTCGAACCATCGTAGGCATAGCCAGTGGGTTTACAGCCCACCCCCTTTAGCCACTCGGGCACACCTCCGGGTGTGGACCCATCCTAGCGGGCGATCCCCGCGGTGAGAAGGGGTGGCGCGAGTTCCCCCTGCAACGAGCGGCCCGCTGCGCCCGACAGATCGGTGGGAAGCACTGCCGCCGGCCGGGACGCGGGCGTGGTGCACATCACTCGGGATGGGGATCACATGACGGCTGTTTCAGGCTTCAATGGCTCGACGGCGCTCAAGATCGGGCTCGCCGCTGCGGGCGTGGGCGTGGGCGCATGGGCATTGTCGAGCGTGCTGCGAGACACATCGCCCGGGGATGACTACCCCGGCACCGGCGGCTACACCGATCCGGGTGCGGGCGGCTATCCGGGGACGGGCATCAACCCCGGCGCCGGCACGAGCCCCGGCGACGACTACCCGGGCACGGGCGGCGGCTATCCGGGCGGCGGCACGAGCTACCCGACCTATCCGACCTACCCGACCGATCCGACGTATCCGGGCACAGGCGGCAGCTACCCCGGCGGCACCTCACCCGGGGATGACTACTACCCCGGCACGCCGACCTATCCGACGGATCCGTACTACCCGGACCCCACCTACCCGACCTACCCCACCTACCCCGGTGGCAGCGGCTCGGTGTGGAACGCGGTGCAGAACGCCGCGCCGTACTCGTGGACGAGCTCGGACGTCTCCCAGGTCGCCTCTGCCGCCACGAGCGCCGGCCGCTCCGCATACGACGCGGGTCAGATGGTCCGCAGCGTCTACGGCGCGACGCCGTACTCGTGGACCGGCCACCAGGAAGCGCGCGTGGCAGCACAGGCGCTGCTGAGCGGTCGCGGCTCCTACGAGACCGGTCGCGTCATCGACGAGGTCGAGTGGGCCACGCCGTCGTACTGGTCGACCAACTCCGACGTGCGCCTCGCCGTCGCGGCGCTGCAGGGCGGCGTCTCGCAGTCGAGCATCGGGTCGATCATCCGCAACGCGGATCGCTATGGCAGCGAGTCGATCGCGGTCAACGAAGCCGAGGCGCGGCTGCGCAACGGCGGCTACGGCTCGTACCCGACGTACCCGGACCCCAGCTACCCGGGCTACCCCGGGCCGAGCTACCCGGATCCGAGCTACCCGGGCACGGGCTACCCGGGCAACACCTCGCCGGGCGACGACTACTAGCGTCGCGCGCGAGACACGACTGACACTGCGTGGCCGGGTTCCAGCTGGAATCCGGCCACGGGTTTCTTCTGGGTGGCGTCAGTCAGCCGTCGCCGCCGCGCCGCGCGACCCGAACACGACGCCGATCAGCACGAGCGCGGCCCCGCACAACTGCGCGGGGCTCGGCGCCTCCTCGAGCACCACGACGCCGAGCCCGAGCGCGGTCACCGGCTGCACGAGCAGCAGGATCGAGACGCGCGCGGCAGCCACGTGCGCGAGCGAACCGGAGATCATCAGCCAGGCGATCACCTGGCACACCCACGCGAGCGCCAGCATCCAGCCGATCGCGGGCCACGCGGGGAACAGCTCGAAGGAGCCGGCGACGAGCGCACACGCGAACGACACCGCCCCGGCGACGACGGTCGCCACACACAGCGATGCGATCGGAGTACCGTGCTCGGGCGAACCACCGCGCATCGCCAGCAGGAACCCGGCATAGGCGACGCCGGTGAGCAGCCCGGTGATGGCGCCCAGAAGCGGATCCTCGCCGAAGCTGTCGGCGCCGAGCGCGCCGCTGATGAGCACGATGCCGAGCAGCAGCGCAGGGAGCACCGCGAGTTGGCGGCGGGTGGGGCGCTCCTTCCACACGAGCCACGCGCCGAGCGGATACAGGAACACCTGCGAGTTGCCGAGCACGGTGGCAAGGCCGGCTCCTACCGCACCGATCGACACGTGCCAGAGCACGAGGTCGGCGCCGAAGCTCACCCCGGCGACGATCGCCCAGCGCCACTGCGCGCGGGTCAGTCGCTCAGCCCGTCCGGTGCGCACCCACCACCAGGCAAGTGCAGCGAGCGGGGGCACCGCATAGGCGCAGCGCAGCGTGGCGCTCGTGGCAGGCGGCAGGTTGGCGAGGCGCACGAAGATCCCCGACCACGCGATGAGCACGCTGCCGAACACCACGAGCACCGAGTGCGGCACGCGGGCTGGCTGACGCGTCTCGTTCACGCGCGCGGCGGCAGGAAGGCACGCAGCAGTGCACCGAACGCGAACACGGCGAGCTCGACCACGACCAGGGCGAGCGGCAGCTGCACGAAGGCGGCGGTCGAATCGTCACCGATCGCGGTGAGCGATCCCCACGCGCCGACCGACAGCACCAACACTCCCGCAACGACGGCGTCGGCGCCTGGGCGGACGAGCGCGAGGCGCGCGTACAGCAGAAACGGGACGGTCGCGAGCAGCGCCAGGGCAATCGTCGAGAGCGAGAAGCTGGCACGCGCGAACAGCAGCCCAACCAGGCACATCGCCAGGCCGGCACCCACGATCAGGTAGACCATCGCGGTGGCGGGAGAATCGCTCGGGACCTCGTCCACGGCAGGCGCGGAGCCCTGTTGCGTCATCGTCGACATGGCCACCGCGTACCCGATCTGCTGTACAATGACCCAACTTGGCGGTGTAGCTCAGCCGGTTAGAGCAGCGGAATCATAATCCGCGTGTCGGGGGTTCGAGTCCCTCCACCGCTACCTCACGAAGGCCCGTTGCGGCGGGGCCTTCCGGTTGCCGAGACCGGGCGCCCGGTCCAGCAGCAGCGAGCCAGCGGTGGGCCGTCAACCGTCCTGTCAGCGGTCCGACGTCGGACTTCGTTGGACGCCTTCAGAAGCCGGGTCCCCCAGAGCGGTGATGTCGTGTCGGCTCGGTGCGCCCGTAGGATCGACC
>JAOPYU010000225.1 GCA_025964455.1 Thermoleophilia bacterium
CTACGTCGCCCCGATCACCTTCGAGGTCACCGCCCCGGACGGCTAGAAGCGCTCCCCGAAGCGATCCAGCAGTGCCAGCCGCCGCTCGTCGTCGCGCACTGCGATGGCCTCGCGAGCTTCGTCGCGCGACGCGCGCATCCGCAACCACCCCGAGAGCACGACTGCCGCCAGCACCGCGTCGGTGATGAGCATCGTCGCGGTCACGTGGGAGAGCCCGTGCGTGACGGCGCCCACCGCGACGTCCGCGATCGCCACGCCGCCGACCAGCCCGGCGATGCCGAGCGACCGGCGCGTGGGCAGCCCCCACACCGACGTCGCGGCCCCCGCCGCCAGGATGGCGATGATCACCACGAGGCTGGCCCAGCTCGGCGGGTGCACCACGTCGGCGAGCAGCATCTTGGCGCCGACGAACACGAGGATCGCCGCCAGTGACTGCTGCAGGTAGCGGAACTTCGTCATCGCCCCCTCCAGCAGGAAGTACAGAGCGCGCAGGCCGAGCAGCGCGAAGACGTTCGCCGTGAGCACGATGAAGGGCTCCTGGGTCACCGCGAAGATCGCCGGAATCGAGTCGACCGCGAACAGCACGTCGGTGGTCGCGACGACCACGAGGACCGCCAGCAGCGGTGTGGCGAGCCGGCGCCCATCGCGACGCGTGGTCAGGCGATGGCCGTCGTACTCGTCGGTGCTCGGGATGAGCCGCCGCGTCAGCCGCAGCACCGGGTTGTTGTCGGGGTGCACTTCGTGCCCGGAGCTGCGAGCCAGCTTCACGCCGGTGACGAGCAGGATCGCGCCGAACGCGTAGAGCACCAGGTGCGACGCCTCGATCAGCGCGGCTCCCGCGAAGATGAGCCCGGCGCGCAGCACGAGCGCACCGATCACGCCCCACAGCAGCACCCGCTGACGGTAGGCCGTCGGAACGCCGAAGAACGAGAAGATCACGGCGAACACGAAGATGTTGTCGACGCTGAGGCTCTTCTCGATCACGTAGCCCGTGAGGAACTGCGTGGCCGGCGCCGACCCCTGCCACCACCACAGCACGCCGGTGAACACCAGGCCGAGTGCGAACCACACGCCGCTCCACGTGGCCGCCTCACGCATCGAGACCTCATGTGGACGCCTGCCGAACACCAGTACGTCGACCAGCGTCGCCACGAGCACGAACACGCCGATGCTCGCCCACGCCCACCACGGAACCATCAGTACATCCATCTGGAGTCTCCTTCATCACGACACGATTGAACGGTCGGATGAAGGTCTCTCCAACGCCCGTCAGGGCGCCGCGTTCGCCGGGTCGAAGTGACCGTACTGACGACGAGCGCGCGGGGGATACTCCCCTTCTTCCACAGATGATGTTAGCCGCTCGCCGTGCCGCGGTTCATGAAGCTTGCGTGAAGCTCAGGTCGGCAGCAGCTGGTCCGGGTCGACCTCGCGCAGCGCGCGGGCGGGGCTGCCCACGACCAGCGTCCTGGCCGGAACATCCTTAGTCACCACGGCGCCAGCCCCGACGAACGCCTCCTCACCGATCTCGACGTTGGGGAGCAGCACGCAGCCGCCACCGACACGTGCGCCGCGCCGGATGGTCGGCCCGCCGCGCTCCTCGAAGCGCTTCTCGGTGCGACCCATGTAGTTGTCGTTGGTGGTCATGACGCAGGGCGCGATGAAGACGTCGTCCTCTATCGTCATGTAGGCGGTGAGGTAGGCGTTCGCCTGGACCTTCACGCGGTCACCGAGGGTCGTGTCGTTCTCCACGAGCGCGGAGCGGCCAAGCACGCAGCGCTCGCCGATCGTGACGCGCTCGCGCACCATCGCCTGGTCGCCGATCAGGGTGAGGGTGCCGATCACCGAGCCGGCATTGAGCACCGTGTGCGCGCCGATGGTACAGGCGTCGCCGATCTCGAGCGGCGCCAGGGTGGCGCGCGACGCGGTGCTCGATGCGGACAGGCGCACCTGCTTGCCGAGGACCGCGTGGTCCCCGATGACGGCGCCCGAGCCGATGCGCGTGCCTGCGTGGACGACGACGTACGCGCCGAACTGCACGTCGTCGCCGATCTGCACGTCCGGGCCCACGAGGACCCCCGGGCCGAGGTCTTCACGCAGCGTCAGTTCGAACCGGGGGAGCGTCATGCGCTGGAGACTAAAGGGTCGACCCGCGCCTCGGGAACGAATCGGGGCGCCGGCTGCTGCCGACGCCCCGTGGAAGGTCACGTGTGGTGGTGCGGGTGGTGCGGATCAGGCAGGCGCGAGTGCGTCTTCCTGGGCCGCGAGCAGGAGCGAGTTCTCGAGCGTCACGGCAAAGTGCTGCTCCTCGAGCGGGATCACGAAATCCGTGAGCTCCTTGATCTCGCGGCTCTGGATCTGCTCGTTGAGCTTCTCGACGATCTTCCAGTGTCCGACCTCGGCAGCCTCTGCCAGGGTCAGGAACTCCAGCCCGTCGAGCCCGTCGGCGTCGTCGCCGAGGTAGGTCTCCATCATCTCGGTGACCTCGCCCTTGGTGGTGCGTGCCTGCTCGAGGATCTTGGTCTTCTTGCCAGCGAAGTCCTCGGAGCTGATGAGCTCGGTGCCCATCTCCTCGACCTTGGCCGAGTCGTCGTGCATCTTGCGCAGCGACTTGACGACGTGCTCGTCCTCGACCAGCTTCTCGATCTTCTGCGTGGCGCCCTTGGCTGCCATCGCGAGGCCGATGACCTCTCCAAGCTTGCTGTCGAGCGCGGTGAGCTCGCTCATTCGGTATCTCCTTCGTAGCGTTTGTGCGATACGAGGGGTCTGACCGATGGGAGGTCCGCTAAACGGGCTCAGACGGTGGCCGGCTCCAGCTTGACGGGCGTGCCGCCGTTCTCGAGCGAGTGCTGCATCCCTTCGAGGACCTGCACGACACGGAGGCCGTCATGGCCGTCCGAGCGCGGCGTGGCGCCGGTTGCGACGCACTCCAGGAAGTGCTCGACCTCGAGCCGCAGCGGCTCGTCGGCGGGCAGGCGCGGGATGTGGATGTCGCCCTCGCGCTTGGCGACGTACTCGCCCCAGCTGCCCGAGCCCTCGCGCGCGGTGTCGCGCGTGAATCCCTTGTCGTAGATCGTCAGCTTGCGCTCGGTCTCCATGTCGTCGAACACCGCCATCTGCTGGCTGCCGACGACCGTGAGCCGGCGCACCTTGTGCGGGTCGAGCCAGCTCAGGTGGATGTGCGCCATGGTGCCGCCGGCGAAGGTCATGTCGCCGAACACCACGTCCTCGACGCCGTCGTGCACGTAGCTCTGCCCGCGCGCGCCGACCTCGACCGGTGCGTCCCCGAGCAGGAACATGAGCGTCGCCACGTCGTGCACGCCCAGGCTCCACAGCGCGTTCTCGTCGCGGCGGAACTGCCCGAGGTTGAGGCGGTTGGAGTAGGCGTAGAGCACGTCGCCGAGCTCGCCCGACTCGATCATGTCGCGCATGCGCAGCACGGCCGGGTGGTACTCGAGCAGGTGCCCGACCATGAGCCGGACATCCTTGGCCTCGGCCGCGTCGACGAGCTCCTTGGCATCGCGCGCGGTCAATGCGATCGGCTTTTCGATGAAGGTGTGCTTGCCGGCCTCGAGCGCCAGCATCCCGAGCTTGTGGTGCGTCGGCACGGGCGAGGCGATCACGATCGCGTCGAGCGAGTCGTCGTCGAGCAGGTCCTGCAGGTCCGTTGTGAACTGCACCTTGGGGAAGCCGGCGCGATGGCGCTCCTGCAGCCCAGTGTCCAGGTCGCACAGGTACTTCAGATCCGCATTGGGGGATCGCTGCAGGTTGCGGGCGAGGTTGGGACCCCAGTACCCGAGGCCGACGAGACCGACTGACACTGACATGGCTGGTGACTCCTAGAGCTTGAAGAGCTGGTCCGAGCGCGGCACGCCCGCGTACACGTTGCGGTAGTCGATGACGACCTTCGAGCGCTCGCGCACGAAGTCCCAGTCGATGTCGGTGTGGTCGGTGATGACCATCACGGCGTCGGCGGAGGCGAGCAGCTCCTCGGTGAGCTCCACCGAAGCGTCGGCGGGAGCGGCGGGCGGCTCGACGCCGTGCCCGCCCTCGATCGCCGGCACGTGCGGGTCGTGGTAGACCACGTCAACGCCGCGCTTCTGCAGCAGCTCCAGGATCTTGATGGAGGAGCTCTCGCGGTAGTCGGCGATGTCCTTCTTGTAGGCCACGCCGAGCATCACGACCTTGGCGCCGCGCAGGCCGCGCCCGTGCACGTCGAGCGCCTTTCGCAGCAGGCGCACGCAGTGGTAGGGCATGTTGGAGTTGATCTTGCCGGCGAGCTCGATGAACTCGGTCGAGAAGTCGTACTCGCGCGCCTTCCACGAGAGGTAGAAGGGGTCGATCGGGATGCAGTG
>JAOPYU010000026.1 GCA_025964455.1 Thermoleophilia bacterium
TCCAGGATCGTGCGCACCTCCGGTGACATCTCGCGCGTGAGCACCTTCACGTTGACGCCGCGTGCCTTGGCGGCGACCAGCTTCTCCGCCCACGAGGGCACGGTGAATTCCTTGACCACGAGCGACAGGTCGCGCTTGGCGTTGTCGATGGCGAGCGCCATGCCCTCGTCCACGAAGCGCGCGCCGACGCTCGGCTCGTTGAACAGCAACCCCGCATCTCGCGCTTCGGCGAGCGTGGAGAGCTGGCGGCCGCGGTCGCCTGACATCGCCGCCTCAGTAACGTTGCCCGCAGCGCGCGCGGCATCCCCGGAGAAGCGGAAGCCGATGTTGAGCTGGTGCTCGCCGCCGATCGCGGCGGAGGCTGTCGGCAGCAGGGCCTGGTCGCCGCGCGACCAGAGCTTGGCGTGCATGCACAGCTCGGCGCCGAGCGCCGCGTCCTCACCCGCGCGTGATCCGTAGGAGGCGACGTTCGCGCCCTTGGCCCCGACGCCCGCGAGCTGCGGCATCGCCTCGGCGTGGTCGGCGAGCAGGTGCACGGGCGTGCCGCGACCGATCGCGCCCTCGAGCGCGCTCTCAACGCCGGCGTTACCGAAGCGGAAGACTTCGCCGCGCAGTGGGCCGGCCTCGGCGCCCATGCGGCTTGCTTCGTCGATGAACTGCGAGATCGCCTCGACCTGCGCCTTGCCGCGCGCGCCATTGACCGCGACTGCACCTTCGACTGTCCTGAGCACGCCCGCAAGCATCCCGAACTCCCCGTCCCCCGACATCGCGGTGACCCGCCCCCGCGGAGTCACCTACCGAGCTATCGGGAAATCCGCGCCCCCGGGTTCAGGCAGGGATGGCGACGCTGTCGAACGTCGCGCCGTGCTGGTCGACGGCTCGCACGACGATGCGGTTCGCCTCGATCGCCAGCTGCAGGAAGTGGTGCTTCATCGTGCGGTAGGCGCTCCAGGCGGGCTGCTCCCCGCGGAACGGGTACAGGTCGGCGCCGCCACCGCCGGTCACCATGTAGGTCACGCCGTCGATGGCGTGGGAGCGCTCGTAGCTGTGCTCGTGGCCGGCGATCACCAGCTGCACGCCGCGCGCCTTGAGCAGGGCGTGCAGGTCGTCGCGCCAGGCGGGGGTCGGTTCGGCGTTGGCGCTCGAGTAGGGCGGACGGTGCAGGTAGACGACCTTGAACTTGGACTTTGACTGCGCGAGCTGCGCGCCGAGCCAGGCGAGCTGCGAGGAGCTGCCGTCGAGGCGCTGCTCGGTGTCGAGCACGAAGAACTGGGCCTCGCCGGACGTCCAGGTGTAGTACGGCGTGCCCTGCAGGTGCGGGAAGCGGCGGAAGTAGGGCGTCAGGTCGTAGTTGTAGTAGTCGTGGTTGCCGAGGGTCGGCATGAAGGGCGTGGTCTTCACCATCTCGCCGTACATGTCAACGGGGTCGAAGCCGCGCTGCCAGTCCGACTCGCGCCCGGTCGGGTAGACGTTGTCGCCGACGGTCAGCACGCGACTCGGCGCCATGCGCTTGACGAGCGCGGCGATCCGCCGCTCCTCGACGCTGCCCTCGCCGAAGTCGCCGATGACGGCGTAGTTCTGTGCGCCGGCCGCGTGCGGGATCGGTGCGCCCGGCGTGCCCTGCGCCTGCTCGGCGGGCGTGCTCTTGCGGCGCAGCAGCCACAGGCGCAGGTCCGCGAGCGGCTCGAGCATGAAGGCGAGCTCCATGGAGCGTGCGTGGAACCAGTCGTGGCGCGGATCGAGCCCGATGTGGATCGGCTCAAACGGGACCGTGGGGTCGAGCCCGGCGGGCGGGCGCACCGGCGCGGCGGGAAGGGGGCGCGGCAGGGCCAGCCCCTGCACCGCTCGCACGGTTGCGGGGGCAGCGCCTCCCACAGCGTGCCCAAAGCTTCCTCCCACGCGCGGGATCCTACCGACCCCTGCCAGTGTCTGTCGCGCATGACGTTAGCGCTCGCGCACGCGGGAACCCGGAACCTGAATCCGAACCGGGGGTACGGACCGCATGCACCAGCAGGGCAAAACATCCGAGGAGGCGACGCTCGGCGCGGCGCTGGCAGCCAAGGCGGCGGCGCGCGATGCTGATCGCGAGCGACGCGCCGAGACCGCAGCCGCGTGGCTGGAATCGTTCGGCGAGGCGTGGCAGTGGCGCGACGGGGAGGCGGCCGGGGAGCTGTTCACCGACGACGCCACATACTGGTGGGGGCCGTTCGAGCGGGTCAGCGGGCGCGAGGCGATCGTCGAGCGTTGGGGCGCGCTCACCGCCGACAGCGGTGACGTGCACTTCGACTTCGGGGTGCTGGGGATCGAGGGGCCATATGCGATCGCGCACTGGCACGCGGTGGTCGAGTTGGACGACCGCGGCGGCTCGGACGAGCTCGACGGGATGATGTGCATCTCGATCGATCAGGACGGGCGATGTTCAGAATTCCGCGAATGGTGGCATCGTCGACGCCTCGGACCCGATCACGTCGCGCCGACGCCGGTCGCCTTGGGGGGTCCTCGTTGATCACCCTTCGGAAGGACCTCGCCTCATGACATTCGCCCGCAAGCTGCACATCTGGGTGTGCTTCGCCTACCTGATCCTGCTCCCGGTCCAGTTCCTGCTCGCGGGCATGGGCGTGTTCGGCGGCGACCTAGAGGTGCACCAGGCGTTCGGCGGACTGCTGCTGCACATCGTCATCCCCGCGCTGCTGCTGATCACCGCCGGGATCGGGCGCATGGGCTGGCCCCAGGCGGGGTGGTCGCTGCTGCTGTTCGCCATCATCACGCTGCAGATCGCGATGGTCGAGATCGGCCGCAACATGGACGAGCCGATCGTCTCGGGCCTGCACCCGGCGATCGCGCTGCTGACGTGGCCGTACGTGCACTTCGTGGTGCTCGGCAAGGCGCGCACGCGCATCGCTCGCAACGGTGGCGCTGACGGCGATGACAGCCATGGTGGCGGGCACGGCATCGACCCGATCGCGCCGACGGCGGTGGCTCCCGTCACGCCCTGAAGCTTCGCGACAGTACGGTTTGTCGGCGTTGCTACCGTGGATGGATGGCCACGGGCGTCACCTATCGCGAAGAGCCGTGCAAGTCCGCGCTCAACCGTGCGAACCACCGGATGATCGGGTGGTCGCTCAACCCCTACATGGGGTGCGCCCACCGCTGCACGTTCTGCTACGTCCGCGCCTTCGAGCAGGTGGCAGGGCGCGCGTCGGGCGACGAGTACGGCGAGTCGCTGCGGATCAAGACCAACGTCGCCGAGGTGCTGCGGCGCGAGCTGGCCCGCAAGTCCTGGAAGCGCGAGCCCGTGTTCATCGGCTCGGCGACCGACCCCTACCAGCCGGTCGAGGGTCGCTACCAACTGACACGCAGCTGCATCGCCGAGCTCGCGAGGGCGCGCACGCCGGTGGCGCTCATTACGCGCAATCCGATGGTGGTGCGCGACATCGACGTGCTCACCGATGCGGCGCGCCACGCAGACGTCACAGTGACGTTCTCGATCCCGACGCTGGACGAACGCATCTGGCGCCTGACCGAGCCGGGTACGCCGCCGCCTGCCAAACGCCTCGCCGCGCTGACGCGGATGATCGACGCCGGCATCAACGCGGCCCTCGGCATGGCGCCGATCCTGCCGGGGCTGACCGACGACCTCGACGGCATGCGCGCCGTGGTCGATGCGGCGCGCGAGGCGGGCGCCACGTCGATCTGGGCGAACTCGCTCTATCTCAAGCCCGGCACGCGCGAGCACTTCCTCGAGCACGTCGCACGCGACTTTCCCGAGCTGCGCGAGGAGTACGGGCGCATGTACACCGCGCGGCCCTACCTGCCGCGCGAGCAGGTGGACGCGGTCAAGCGCCAGGTCGGACAGCTCGCGCGCGAGGCCGGCATCGCCGACCGCCGCACCAAGGTGATCGAGCGTGAGGAGCAGCTCACGCTGCTATAGGGGCGCTGCGGGTCAGGTGGGCTCGTCGCCGGGCACGCGCGCATCGAGCGCGTCGTCGACCGTGTGGTCGGTGTCGGTGTCGTCGCCTGATTCGCCGCGCGGGCTGCGCTGGCCCGCCTCGCTGTCCTCGCCCGACGGCTCGCCGCGTGGCGGCGCCTCGCCCTCCTCCAGCCCGGCCTCGCGGCGGATGCGGGCGACGTCCTCGGGGCGGGTCGCCGTCTCGGTCGCGGTCTCGATGTCGATCGTGACGTGCTTGTCGAGATCCTGGTCGTCAGCCATGGGAGTGCTCCGGTCGCTCGCGGGGTTGGGGTTCGAAGTACCGCAGCCGAGGTGCAGCAAACGCGGGCGGCTCCGCCTCGCCGAGCAGCAGTCGCTTCATGTCGAGCGCGTTCTGCAGCGCGGCGCCCGAGGCGGTGTTGTCGAAGATGCACCACACCTGATCGGTGGCGTCAGCCGCCGCCGCGTCGCGCAGCCGATCGGCGAGCGCGGCGAGGTAGTTGTCGTCGTACGAGGAGTAGTACGTGCGCGGCGAGCCGTGCAGGCGCACGTAGACGAGCCCCGGCCACCCGCCCGGCTCGGCCGCCGCCTCGGTGCGCGCAGGGTCGGCGGCGACGCGCGCTGCGCAGTGCGCGATCAGCAGCTCATCGGCCTCGCCCGTGAACCAGCTGACATGGCGCGGCTCGACCGCGACCGGTCCGCTCCAGCGCGTGCGCAGTGCGGTCAGGAAGCGATCGACCAGGTCGAGGTCGAACGCGAACGAGGGCGGCAGCTGCACGAGCAGGGGCCCGGCCTTGAACTCCAGCTGCCGCATCTCGCCGAGGAA
>JAOPYU010000052.1 GCA_025964455.1 Thermoleophilia bacterium
GCGCGGCGGTGGCCGCGAACACCTGCTCGGGTGCCGACTCCGCGCGCGGGGGCGCGGCTGCGGGGCGGGGGATCGCGGGCGTCTCGGCCGGCACGACGGGGCGGGCAGGTCGCGGGATCGACGGCTCGGTTCCGGCTCCAGCTGCGGCGGCCTCGCGAGCGCGCCGACGCTTCTCCTTGGACCACCACTCGGCGGCGTAGTAGGAGCCGACCACGAAGACCGCGGCGAACAGCTGGATGGCGATGCTCTCGTACGTCGGGACGATCTCGAACCAGCGGGCCCACCACTCGGGCAGGCCGACCGGCAGCGGGGTCGTCGACAGCACGCCGAGCGACTGCAGCGTCCGGGCCGAACCGCCGACCATCACGACCAGCACGAGGCCGAGCAGCACACCCGTGAGCACGAGCATGCGCTTGTAGGGCAGCTTGTGGTGCGCGACGAAGGTGAGCACGCCGACCACGCTGGTCGCCGCCAGGCCGATCAACACGCCCCAGCCCACGGCTGCGCCGCCCGCGACGACGTTCAGGTTCTGGAGGAACAGGACGACCTCGAAGCCCTCGCGGTACACGGCGCTGAAGCCGAGCGCGAAGAACCCCCAGAAGCGGATCGCCTCGCCCGCCTCGCTCTCCTCCACCAGCTCACGCTTGCGCGAATTGAGCTCCCTGATGTGGTCGGTCCAGTAGACCTTATGGAAGAACCAGTTCATGACCAGGAGCAGGATCACGACGGCGCCGATGCCGGTGATCGCGAGCAACATGTCCTCCGACACGGGTAGCGCACCGAGCAGGCTGGTCAGCACGAACCACGACACGACTGACGCCGCGAACGCGGCCGCAACGCCGAGAACGACCGGACGGCGGTAGCGCTGGCGCCCGCCGAGGAAGCTCGCGGTGATCGCGGCGAAGATGAGGACCGCCTCGAGCCCCTCGCGGAACACGATCACCGAGGCATTGGTGATGCTCGTGGCGAGCGACTGCGAGCCCGGGTGGACCGCCGTCGGATCAGCGCTGCTGCTCGAGGCGACCATCGAGATCGCGATCACGAAGATGATGGCGAAACCGATCGCCCAGGCGATCAGGCGGTTGGTGGAGACGCGGGTTCGTCCGTGTTCGTCGATACGCATGGCCGGAACCCTACCATGAAGTAAGGCGCGCCTTACAACTACGAGTTCGGTCCCACGACGTCCGCAGTCGACCCCGCCGGCCGCACCGAGAGCTCGACGACTGGGGCTACTCCGTCATCTGCGCCCTCGTCGAACTCGGCCACCGCGGTGGCGAGCTGCTTGGACGGCTGCAGCAGCACCTTGCGGGCATCGCCCACGTCCGGGACCCGCACCAGCCAGCCGCTGCGCTCGAGCTGTGCCACGAGTCGCGCCATCGACGCAGTGGTGATCCCGATCTCGCGGCTCAGCGTCGCAGCCGTCGTCGCACCCGCTGCGTGCACGAGCAGCAGCACCTCGGCCTGGTGGGCCGTGAGCGCGTACCGGACCCGCCATCCGGCGAGCAGGCGGATCGTCCGCACCGCGTCCTGTGACCGGGTACTACGCGGCCCGCTCACGTGAGCTCTTCCTCGGCAGCGAGCGCTGCCTCGCCGTACTTCTCGACGACGACCCAGGCCTCGCCACGGTCGACGATCCGCTCCACGTCGTACAGCACGTGCCCGTCGACCACGACGAATCGCGAGACGCTCTCGCGAACCGCGTCGTATGCCTCGGCCGGGAGCCGGATCGACTTGTCACAGTCCTCCCGGGCGCACTCGCACAGCAGCTGGTACGCGGCGACGGCATCGCCGAGCTGACGTTCGAGGGATTCGGCGATGCGCTCATTGACGACGCGCAGGTTCGCCTCGCGTCGCCCTGCTCGTCGTGCGAACTCAAGATCGGCCATGTCCCCCGCCTCCATCACCAGTTGTCGAGCGCTGCACACCAGAGGATACGTGCCCGCGCGTGTGCGCGGACCATCATGCGCCGGATCAGCCGCGCAGCTCGCCGCCGAACCGGGTCGTGAGCGCCTCGACGATCGTCCCGCGCACCGCTGCGGTCTCCTCGTCGGTGAGGGTCCGGTCGTCTGCACGGAAGGTCAGGCGAAGCGCCAGCGAGTGATGGCCGTCGGCGATCGGCGCGCCGACGTACCGGTCGAACACCTCGACGGATTCGAGCAGCGCGCCGCCGGCGTCCTTGGCAGCAGCCACGACCTCACCGCCGCGCACGTCGTCGGCCAGCACGAGCGCGATGTCCTCCACGATCGGCGGGAACTCGCTGAATGCCGTGAATGACTTCCCGCGCATTCGCACCGCGTCGATGGCGTGCAGGTCCAGGTGCGCGGCGTAGGCGTCGAGCGTCACCCCGTGGTCGGCCGCGAAACGCGGATGCACTGCTGCCACCCAGCCCACCACGCCGCCGGACATGCTGCGCACCTCCGCGGCCTGGCCCGGGTGCATCCAGGCGGGCGGGTTCGGCATCGGCGCTCGGCGGGATTCGACGCCGGCGGCGGCGAGTAGCGACTCGACGATGCCTGCCGCAGCGGGGAAGTCGGTCGGGATACCGGGAGCATCCCAGCGATCGCCGCCGAGCGAGCCGGTGAGCAGCACCGCGAGCACGTCGCGCTCGCTCGAGAACCGTGGCAGCCCGTCGGCGCCGGTCACGCCGGCCTCGGCCGCATGGAAGGTCCGGCCGACCTCGAACAGTGCGACATCGTTCGCGCCAGCCGCCGCGTTGCGGCGCACCACGTCCAGGTGCCCGGGCAGCAACCCCGTCCGCAGCTCGGAGTGGTCGACGGTCATCGGGTTGGCGAGGCGGATCACGGTCTCCTCGTCGTTGCCCAGCAGCTCCCCGGTCCCCGGCGCCACCAGCCCGTACGTCACCACTTCGTGCAGGCCCAGGCCGGCGGCGGTGTCCTCGAGCACGCGGCGCAGTCGCTGGATGCTCGTGAGCACCGCCCCGCCGGTCGTGATCGGCGGCAGCAGGCTCGGCACGTCGGCGAGCCGGAAGCGGCCCAGCTCCTCGACCACGTCGATCGGGCGCGTGACATCGAACATGCGCCGGGGCGGGACGATGACGCGCCACTCGTCACCGACCCGCTCAGCGCTGAACTGGAGCCGCTCGAGCGTCGCCTGCAGCTCAAGATCGGAGATCTCGATGCCGAGGATTCGCTCCGGGAGCGCTGCCGGCATGACGATCGCCGGCGGCTCCTCGATACCGCTGGGGCCCTGCGCGTCGATCGTGCCCGGGACGAGCGTCGCGCCGCAGAACTCGACGAGCATGCGGGATGCGAACCCCATCGCGACCGGCGGGGCGTGCGGGTCGAGCCCCTTCTCGAACCGGCTCGAGCTCTCCGAGCGCAGTCCGAGTGCCCGGGAGGTGCGCTGGATCGACAGGCCGTCGAAACACGCCGCCTCGAGCACGATGCGGGCCGTGTCGCTGGTCACCTCGACGTCGGACGCGCCCATCACGCCCGCGATCACCGCGGTCTGCTCCGCATCCGCGATGACGAGCATGTCCGGGTCGAGCGTGCGCTCCACGTCATCGAGCGTGGTGACCAGCTCGTCCTCGTGCGCGCGCCGCACGACGACCTTGGATCCGCGCAGCCGGTCCGCGTCGAATGCGTGCAGCGGCTGCCCGGTGAACAGCATCACGTAGTTGGTGATGTCGACCACGTTGTTGATCGAGCGCATGCCGGCGCGCGCGAGCCACGCCTTGAGCCACAGCGGGCTCGCGCCGACCTTCACGTCGACGAAGGCGCGCGCCATGTAGCGCGGGCACAGGTCGGGCGCCTCGAGCTCCACGGTCACGTGGTCGCTGACATGACCGTCCGCGCCGGGCTCGGCGTCGTACGGACCCAGGTCGATCATGTCCGCGTCCATCGCGGTGCTCGCCTCGATGGCCACGCCGATCATGCCGAGGCAGTCGGGACGGTTCCCCGTGATCTCCAGCTCCAGCACGTGGTCACCGATCGAGACCTGGCCGTGCAGCGGCTCGCCCGGCGTCCACTCGGGCGGCAGGATCATGATTCCCGCGTGGTCGGTGGAGAGCCCGAGCTCACGCTCGGACAGCATCATCCCGCGACTCTCGACGCCACGCAGCTTCGCCTCGCGGATCTCCATGCCGTCGGGCATGCGGCCGCCGGGCAGCACCACGGCGACCGTGTCGCCCTGCTGGAAATTGGAGGCGCCACAGACGATCTGGCGCGGCGCACCCTCGCCCACGTCGACCTTCACGAGCCGCAGCTTGTCTGCGTCCGGGTGCGGCTCGAACTCGAGCACGCGACCGATCTTGAAGGCCTCGCCGCCGCCGTTGTCGGCGTTCGCGACGCCGACCTCGTGCACGGCCTCGACGTAGGTGCCGCTGTCGGACAGCCGTCGCACGACCTCGGACGGGTCGGCGGGGAGCGCGGGCACGATCGCCCGGAGCCAGGAGTAGGGAACCTTCAAGGGAGTGACCTCGGTATCAGGCGATCAGGTACGGCTCGTGAACTGGCGCACGAATCGCAGGTCGTTCTGGAACAGCAGGCGCAGGTCGGGGAATCCGTGCCGCAGCATGGCGACGCGGTCGATCCCGATGCCGAACGCGAAGCCCGAGAGGCGGTCCGGGTCGTAGCCGTCGACCATCCCGAGCACGTTCGGGTCGACCATGCCGGCGCCCATGATCTCGATCCAGCCCTCGCCTCGGCAGACGCGGCAACGATCGAAGTCGCCGCTCGCGTGGTCCGCCGATGACGGATCGCCCGTGCCGCCGCAGCTGAAGCACTGCACGTCGGCCTCGACGCTCGGCTCGGTGAAGGGGAAGAAGTGCGTGCGCAGCCGCACCTCGAGCTCGTCGCCGAAGAGCCGGTGCAGGAAGGATTCGATCGTGCCCTTGAGGTGGGCGAGCGTCAGGCCCTCGTCGATCGCGAGCGCCTCCATCTGGTGGAACATGTCCGAGTGGGTCGCGTCGATGTCGTCGCGGCGGTACACGCGGCCAGGGTGGACGACGTACAGCGGGGGCTTTCGCAGCTGCATCGCACGCAGCTGGGCCGTGCTCGTCTGGGTCCGCAGGATGAGCGCGTCGTCGTTGGCGCCCGCGTCGGTGTCATGGCCGTGGACGTAGAAGGTGTCGGAGGGATTGCGCGCCGGGTGCCCGACCGGCGTGTTGAGCGCCGTGAACCCGTACCACTCGTTCTCGATCTCAGGCGCGTCGACCACGTCGTAGCCCATGCCCAGGAAGATGTCCTCGAGCAGGCGCCGCGTCTGCGTCAGCAGGTGCAGCGTTCCCTGCGGCATCGCGCGCGCCGGCAGCGTGACGTCGATCGCGTCGGCACGCAAGCGGGCATCGAGCTCCGCCGAGGCGAGCCCGTCCAGGCGCGTGGCGACGAGCGCTTCCAGCTCCTGCCGTGCACGGTTGCCGTTCTTGCCGACGTGGCCCCGCTCCTCCGGCGGAAGGGACTTGATGTCCCGGAGCAGCAGCACGAGCGGCCCGGACTTGCCGAGGTGCTGGATCTTGGCCGCCTCGAGCTCGGCGACCGTGGTCGCCGCCTCGATGTCGGTCCGTGCGTCGCGCGCGAGCTGGTCGATGTCCACCATGCGCCTAGCCTACCGGCCCACGCGCGTGTGCGAGCATGCCCGCGTGGACGATCGCGCGGGGATCGAGGGTGGCACGGCGTACGAGGAGCTCGATGAGCTCTACGACGTGTGGTGCGCGGAGGTGGTCGAGGACGTCGGCTTCTACGTCGGCCTCGCGGACCGGCTCGCCGCCGACGTCGGTCGCGACGTCCTCGACGTGATCGAGCTCGGCGCCGGCTCCGGCCGCATCACGATCCCGCTCGCGCACGCGGGTCACCGAGTCACCGCGATCGATGCGGCGCCGCGACAGCTCGAGCGGCTCACGGCGCGGACACGTGCCGAGCGTCTCGATGAGCTGGTCACGCCGGTGGTCGGCGACATGCGCGAGCTGGACACCCTCGTCGCGGCCGAATCCGCCGACCTGGTGCTCGTACCCTTCCGCGGCATGCTGCACGTCACTCCCGAGCGCGACGCGGTGCTCGCTGCCGCCGCGCGCGCGCTGCGACCTGGCGGCGCCGTCGCCTTCGACGTGTTCCATCCGACCGCTGAACAGGTCGGGGTCACCCACGGTCGGTGGATCCACCGCCGTGAGGAGCTGACGCGTGGGGGTCGCTGGCGCTTCCAGGAGCGAGCGCGCTACCTGCCCGAGCTCGCCGCCGAGCCGGGCGGGCTCAAGCTCGAGGTGGACGTGCGATGCCGGTGGCGCAGCTCGCGACGCGGACGTCGGCTCGAGGCGCTCCCGCTCGCAGATCCCCCGGCCGATGCGACCGAGCGGACCACGCTGCTCGAGCTCCAGCTCGTGCCCGCCGAGCGGTGGGCCGATTCGCTGTTGCGCGCCGGGTTCACCGTCGATGGGAGCTACGGCTGGTTCGACGCGCGACCCCTGGGACGTGACGACGACGACTCGATCTGGGTGGCTCGCCGCGGTTGAGCGACAGGCCGCGCCGGGTCGTGTTCGGCGAACCGGGTAAGGACCCGACGATGCCGATCGTTCCCGAAGACCCCATCGAGCGAGACCCCGTGCTGCAGGCAGTTGCCGAGCGGCGACCGATCCTGCGCGTCGCGGCGATCGACCGACAGGGGTTCGAGTGGGTCGCGCGCCGCCAGTCGCGCGTGCTCGACTGGTCGATGCCGCGGCTGACCCACATGGGCGACAACGGCTCGCTCTGGGCGTGGACCGCCGTTGTGCTCGCCCTGCTAGGTGGGCGACGCGGGCGGCGAGCTGCGCGCGCCGGCCTGTTGAGCCTCGCGCTCGTCTCGCCGATCGTGAACGGTCCCATGAAGTGGCTCGTGCGGCGTCCGCGCCCGCACATCGACGTCGTGCCTGAGGTGCGCCGCATCCGCCACACGCCACGCACCACCTCGTTCCCGTCAGGACACTCCGCGTCGGCGTGGTGCTTCTCCCTCGCCGCCTCGCTCGAGGCGCCGATCCTGGCGCCGGTGCTCATCCCGATGGCGATGGCGGTGGCCTACTCACGTGTCTACACGGGTGCCCACTATCCAGGTGACGCGATCGCCGGCTCGATCGTCGGGGCCGCCATGGGGGCGTGGATCGGCCCGGAGATGTCGGCGCTCGGCGCCTATTTCGACGGGTTCGGCGAGCAGGTCACCGACTCGTGGGGCTGACGACGCCGAGCAGCACGCCGCGCACCACGTCATAGACCCGGTCGCTCCGGCGATGGAGCGTGAAGTGCCCGAGCCCCGCATCACTCACCGAGCGGCCGGGATGGGCGAGCCGGATGTTGGTCGCGCCCTGCACGATCGCCGTGTCGAGCGGGGCCAGCAGGCCGTCGTAGCCGTCGACGAAGACCGATGTCAGTCGGGCGGCTCCGAGCGCGCCCCGCGTCGACTCCAGCTCGCGCATGAGCGCGGAGCCGTGGAGCAGCTGGCTCGTCGAGCCGCCGAGCAGCCAGTGCCCGAGGCGAGAATCTGCCACGGCATTGAGCAGCCGTGACCGCAGCAGGACCACGCCGTGGTGGGGCGTGGCGATCGTGACGAGCTGGTCGATCGATGCAGCGCCGCCCTGCAGCTGCGCCCACGTGCGGGCCACGATGCCGCCTGCGCTGTGCGCGACGACGTCGACTCGTGCTGCACCGCTGCGGCGGCGCACGTCGGCCACGAACGCGGCGAGGCGTGCTGCGGAGTGGTGGATGTCCGCCAGCCCGTTGGCAGGCACCTCGAACACGTACACCTCGAAGCCATCGGCGCGCAGTGACGCCGCGAGCGGCTCGAGTGACTGCACCATCGAAGCGTAGCCGCCGACGAGCACGATCGGCTCGCGCCCTCGCCCCACGATCGCCTGCGCGGGCGGCAACGGAGTGCCGAGCCGCTCCGGGTTGGGGTTGACGACGCGGTTCACGGCCGAGCCCGCCTGGACGAGCCACTGGTACAGGCGCGATGCGGGCGACATCGCGTCGTCGGGGCCAACACCGCCGGATGTGATCGGACCAGTCACGCACCTCCCATGCCCGCCGTCGCCGCAGTGCACGCCCCTGCCGCACCCGGCCACGGCCGCGGCCGTACCCAGCCAACCCTGCTCGCGAGCTGACGTCGAGGTGTCAGCCGCAAGCGACGAGCGGGTGTCGGATCACTGCGCCCCTCGCACAGGCGCCGTGTCCAGGGCACCACGCACAACAGTCGGAGACGGCGGTCGCACCCGCTCGTCATTCCAGGAGGTCATTCACCATGGCAGTACGCATCCGCGTGTATCCGCAGTACGGCGGGCTCGGCATGAACGGGCTCGGCATGAATCGCATGGGCGGCGCCGTGAGCGCGTCCACGTACTTCAACACGAAGCTCCAGACGCAGAAGCAGATCTCGAACCTGCAGCTCGGCTACGAGCGCGCGCTCTGGAACGAGCGGCTCGAGAAGGTCCGCCTCGAAGAGCGGCTCAAGAATCCCTACGCCCTCGCGCAGCAGGGTGGGCTCGGTGTCGCCGGATACGGCGGCTACGGGGGCTACGGCCTCCCGGTGCAGGCGGGCTACAACCCGTATGCAGCCTCGCTCATGGGCAGCTCGATGCTCGGTGGGTCCGGTTTCTTCGGGAGCCTCGGACTTGGCGGCATGTTCTAACCAGCGCGATGGCGCGCAAACGCTGCGCGACGATCGATCGTTGACGATGCGGGTCGGCCCCCTGGGCCGGCCCGCACGTCTTCGCAGGGTCACGGGCCGGCTTCGACCGGCAGCTCGCCACCGGCGACGTCTGCGTCGGCGTCGGCATCGCCGCCCGCCGCGTCGGCACCCGCCTCGGCATCCGCATCGATCGCTGCCACGAGCATGATCACGTAGATGCGCCCGTTGAACCACCCGGCGTCCGCGATGCCGACCCCGACCTCGCTCCACTTCTCGTCGCGCAACAGGCGTGACGCGCGGGCATCCTCGTCGAGGCCGCGTCCGGCGTTGGCCGGCGAGTGCGCCCACACCACCTCGATGCCGATCTCCTGCTCGAAGGACGCCGCGTTCTCACCGAGCGCCGCACGTACTCGGTCATCCAGCTTGGCGCCCGTCGGTGAGCGGTAGGAGAGCACGCGCTCGGCGGCGAGCGCCATGGCCTGGCGTTCCGCGACGCCGGCGATGTCCGGGTTGTAGGTGAGCGACGCGGCGTCGCGACCGGCGCGGACGCGGTTGATGATGCGCACGAGCTGCTCGGTGTCGCGCGGCTTGGCCTCGGGCTCGTCCGAGCCGCGCATCGGCAGGTCGCCCCGCTCGCCCACGACCACCCCGAGCTTGCCCTTGGGCAGCTGCTGCGTGTAGTGCGGGAAGCCCTCGCTCAGCCACCGCAGCGCGCCCTCCTGGCGGACCAGAAGCCCGCCCGTGACCGAACGCACGGCAGCGCGTGACACGAAGTTGTCGGCCGGCAGCAGCACCAGGAACGAGATGAACAGCAGCGCCCA
>JAOPYU010000236.1 GCA_025964455.1 Thermoleophilia bacterium
GTGTTGGTCTGCAGGAAGGAGTTGGAGCGAACCCGCAGCGTCTTGCCGCCGAGCACCTCCTCGTACCAGTCACGGCCCATGAGCACGTTCGGAGGCCCGTCACCGATCGCCACATCGGCGCGGCTCGAAGATTCGGAGTGCAGCACGCCGACCAGGCCGGGGATCTCGGTCTCGAGGTCGTCGGCCAGCTCCGCGCCCCGGTACAGCCCCTTCTTGGGGTCGACCGGGCCGGTGACCAGGTGCACCTGGACCTCGCCGGTGGCGTGGCCGACGCGCACGACCAGCGCGCGCAGCAGGCCGACCTGCGAGTCGCGGTCGTACACGGCGAGACCGTGGCGGTTCGCCCATGCGACGGCGGTGCGCAGCGCCTGCACGCCGCGTGGGTCGGCGATGAGGCAGGGATCGATCGGCACGATCTCCTCCCAGGAACCGGCCTTGTGGAAGCCCGCGGAGATCTCACCGGTCTCGGGGTCCTGCGCGAAGGTGTACTCGACCTTGTTGCGGTAGCCGAAGGTGGATTCGGCGCCGATGATCGGATGCATGGGCGGGTTCTGCACGCCACCGATACGCTCGATCGCCTCGCGCACCTGCTGCTCCTTGACCACGAGCTGAGCCGGGTAGTCGAGGCGCTGCCACGGGCAGCCGCCGCACGTGCCGACGTAGATGCACGGCGGCACGATGCTGTCGGGGCCGACCTCGATGACCTCCTCGGCGGTCGCCTCGGCGAAGGATCGCTTCACGCGCGTGACGCGTGCGCGAACCCGATCGCCGGGGAGCGCGCGCCCGACGAACAGCACGAAGCCCTCATGACGGGCGACGCCGCGGCCGCCCTGGGCGAGCCGGTCGATCACGACCTCGACGACGTCGCCGGTTCGGACAGGTGCATGTGCGCGTTTGGACATTCGTCCATTCTACGCGCCGCTGCCGATCGGGACCGCCGGTCGGTCAGGCGTGGCAGGACTGCACGCCCTCGTGGGTGTGGCAGTTGGCCGCCGGACCGCCACCCACCGCACCTGCGCCGGTGCCCGGGCTGGAGATGGGATTCGTGGTCGGGATCTTCGGGATCGTCACCGGGCCCGCGTTGCCCTTCGGCGGCAGCTTCTGGGTCGTGCCGCCGGTGGTCCCTTCCGCCTTGGGAGGCATGCCCGTACCGCGCCGCGGAGCGGTCGATGATCCCCGGCCGCCGCCCGTCGTGGTCGTGCGCGTGCCCTGGAACTGGGTCTGGAGCGCCTGCAGCCGTGCATTGGGCCCGGCCTTGAGCGCCGCCGCGATCACCGCGAGCGCGCGGGTCGAGCGACCCTGGCGTGCCAGGGTGCTGGCGGTGCGGAAGGCGCGATCGAACCCGATCGCCCGGGTCGCCTGGGTGCGGAGCGTGACCAGGTCGGGGCTGAGCGGTCGCAGCTGCTCGAGCAGGCCGACGGTCGCGACGACCCCGCCCCACTGCTTGCCGCGTCGCTGCGCGGACAGTCGCGTGAGGAGTGCCTTGTTGCGTTCGTTGGCGGCATCGACCTTGTCGTGGAGCGCCACGGCTGCAGGGTCGGGCGAATCGCCATCGAGGATCGGGTGGAGCAGGTTCGCCGCATCGTCGAAGCTGCCCTGCTCGTAGAGTGCTGTTGCTTCCTTGACGATCTCGGCTGCGTCGCCTGCGCCGGCGTCCTTGGTCGCGGCGTCGGAACCGACGCCGGCGACCTGCTGCGAGGCAGGCGCACCCGTGGAATCGCGTCCCGTGATGCGGTCGAAGTCGGAGATGAACAGCCAGATCGCGGCGCACAGGCAGGCGACGGCTGCCGCGGGCACGATCGTCTCCCAGCGCATGCGGCGTCGGGTCGCAGGCGGGATCGACAGGCCCGCGCCCTGCACCACGGCGAGCGGCTGCTGGGCGTACTGCTGCGGATGCGCATGGCCCGCGAGCCCCGGCACGTGCTGCGGCATCGGGACATGGGCGGGCGCGCCCTGCTGCACGAGCTGCATGCCGTGCGGGGTCGGGAAGGCCCAGGTCTGTGCCTGCTGGAGCGCGGGATCGAACGCTGCGGCCGTCCCGTTGACGAGCGGCATCGCCTGCCCGTGCTGGAAGTCGGCCTGCTGCGGCGCCCCGATCATGCCGCCGTGCGCGGACATCTGGGGCTGCTGGTTCGAGGCCGAACCTGGGAGCACGAACCCCTGCGCGGCGTACTGGAACTGCTGCATCGTGGGCCCGGGGGCCGCCGGCTGCGCCTGCGCGTACTGCTGGTGCGGCTGCGCGTACTGCTGCTGCATGGGCGCGGCGTGGGGCACGTGACCAGCCATCGGCGCACCGTGCTGCGGCGGTGCGTACTGCGGCCACGGCGCAGGCGCGAGCGCGGTCTGATCGACCTGCTGCTGCGGATACGCGGGGGCCTGATGCTGGGAGCGCTCGTCCATCTCCCTCGAAGGTACCACGGGTTTCCGGATTGCAGAAGAGCCCGTGTGCTCGGCCATCCGGCGGCCCGTTTTGGGTCGCTTACAAAGAATTGACGCGATCCCAGCGCCGGTGCGGCGAGGCCCCGGCGTCTCCATCCCTTGCATGCCGCTGCTCCGGCAGGCACTCCACCGCACCCCACGATCCACAAGGACGGGACCGAATGACCGAGACCATGCTCGTACGCGCAGCCGGAGGCGGCTGGGAAGAGCTCCGACCGCAGACCACCATGCCGACCGGCGGACTCGTCGAGGTGTTCGGCGAGGACATCGGCCCGGTCCTGGGCGCGCCGATGCCGGTCGTCGTGGCAGCCTGCGCACCAGCGCTGTCCAGCGGTTCCCCCGACGCCATCTGCCTCGACGGTGACGGCGGCGTCTGGATCGTGCAGCTCGCCCTCGAGGGCAGCGGCGAGCAGACGCTCCCGCAGCTGCTCGCCTGCGGCGGTGGCCTCGCCGGCATGGACTACGACACCTTCGCCGCGCTCTGTGACCGGACCAAGGGCGATTCGCTCGCCTCTTTCGTCGAGGCGCGCGTCGGGCCCGGCTTCCACACGCAGTCCTTCGAGGTGACCGTCGCCGAGGCGCTCGCCAACGGGCGCTTCCGCCTGGTGGCCATCGTGCGGGAGGCAGCGTCGTCGCTCGTGCAGTCGATGCGCTTCCTGAACGCCACGGGCGCGATGGGCTCGCTCTACGAGGCCACGTCGTTCTCGAGCGAATCGGTCACGGCGGTTCGCGCCAAGGCCGTCGACGTCGGGCACTCCGCGGGCCTGCGACCAGCCACAGCCGGATCGCCCGCCAAGCCGGCAGGCGCCGAGCTCGGGGCGGCGGGCTTCGTCGCCGCGACCGGGAAGACGAGCGGCGACGACACGTCACTGCTCATGGCGCAGCTGCAGAAGTCGTGCGCCGCGACGTTCGACGAGGTCCTCTACGAGGGCGAGGCGGGCGAGGCGCACATGCGCGCCATGCTCGACGGGATCCCCGAGCCGAACGCCATGGTGGTCGCTTCGACCGACGGCGCCGTCGTCATCTCGTTCGAGGCGCTCGCGCCGATCGATCCGGGCTGGAGCGTGCGCACCGAGCTCTGCCAGGGCATGGAGCGCCTGCTCGGCGCGGACCTGGGCGACGTTCGCAAGATCAGCCAGCTGAACCTGTCGATCGGCGAGCACCTGATGGACGCGACACTGATGGAGGCGCTCGGCGACCTGCTGAGCGACACCGTCGAGGCGCTGCGGGAATCCGCCGCACGCGCTGGGGCGCGAGAGACGGCCGCTGCCTGACCCGAGCGGGGGTCACCACAGGCAGCACCACGTGCCGACCAGTGTGGGTCGGGGCCGTGCCGGAAGCGAGGTCGGGGACGCGAGCGGTCCCGTCCCCCGATCCGCGGCACACCGCCCCGGCCCACACTGTCAATTCCGGGATTCCCGGCGATGGATGTGCATTCCGTCGAGATGAAGTCGACGTTCTGCACGTCGACGGTGGATCTGCGCCGAGCGGACCGCGGTGCGCCGGGCGACGCAGCTCGGATCGATCCCACGCGCGCGGGTATGCTTGCGCGCATGAGCGCATCCGACGTGAGCACGATCTCCATCACCCTTCCCGACGGCTCCGAGCGTGAGCTCTCGGCGGGCGCGACGGGGCTCGACCTCGCGCGCTCGATCGGCGAGGGCCTCGCACGGGCAGCGATCGCGGTGCAGGTCAACGACGGCCCGACGCAGGACCTGCGACTGGCGCTCGCCGACGGCGACCGGGTGCGCATCATCACGAGCCGCGACGACGAGGCGCTCGGCGTCCTGCGCCACAGCGCGGCCCACGTGCTCGCCGAGGCCGTCGTCGCGCGGTACCCCGGCACGAAGGTGACGATCGGCCCGGCGATCGAGAACGGCTTCTACTACGACTTCGCCTTCCCCGAGGACGTCGTCATCAACGACGAGGCGCTGGCCCAGCTCGAGAAGGACATGAAGCACCTGGTCAAGCAGGGGCGCACGTGGGACCGCTGGGAGGTCAGTCGCGACGAGGCGCTCGAGTACTTCCGCGAGCGCGACGAGGCATTCAAGGTCGAGCTCATCCAGGACCTGCCCGCCGACGAGCCGATCACGTTCTACCGGCAGGGCGAATTCACCGACCTGTGCCGAGGCCCGCACGTGCAGGACGCCAAGGCGATGAAGGCGATCAAGCTCACCTCGACCGCCGGCGCCTACTGGCGCGGTGATTCGACGCGTGAGCAGCTGACCCGCATCTACGGCACGGCGTTCTTCTCCAAGGACGACCTCGCCACCCACCTCGCGAACATCGAGCGCGCCAAGCTCAACGACCACCGCCTGCTCGGCACCAAGCTCGACCTGTTCAGCTTCGACCCGGTCAGCCCGGGTGCGCCGTTCTGGCATCCGCGTGGCCTCGCGATCTGGAACGCGATCACCGAGATGTGGCGCGAGGAGCACAACAAGCGTGGCTACCAGGAGGTGAAGACTCCGATCCTGTACAAGCCCGAGCTCTGGAAGAAGTCGGGCCACTGGGACGCCTACAAGGACGGCATGTTCTTCACCGAGCTGGATGCCGACGGGCACCAGTTCGGGCTCAAGCCGATGAACTGCCCGGCGCACGCGACGCTCATCAAGACCCGCCGGCTCTCCTACCGCGACCTGCCCGTGCGCATGAACGAGCAGGGGCATGTGCACCGGTTCGAGGCGAGCGGCGTGCTGCACGGCCTGCTTCGCGTCCGCGGGTTCACGCAGGACGACGCCCACATCTTCTGTGCGCCGGAGCAGGTGCTCGACGAGGTGACGACGACCCTGGAGTTCGTGCGCGACCTGATGGCGCTGTTCGGCTTCGACCACTACTCGATGGAGCTGTCGACGCGACCCGAGAAGGCGATCGGCGACGCCGCGCTCTGGGAGCGCGCCGAGAACGCCCTCGCCGAAGCGCTCGTGCGCAACGGCCTCGAGTACACGCTCAACCCCGGCGACGGCGCCTTCTACGGGCCGAAGATCGACTTCCACATCCATGACTCGATGGGTCGCACGTGGCAGTGCGGCACCATCCAGCTCGACTACAACATGGCGCAGCCCGAGCGCTTCGACATC
>JAOPYU010000084.1 GCA_025964455.1 Thermoleophilia bacterium
CACACCTGCAGCGGCGCCTTGACGTAGATCTCGCAGAAGTCGCCGATCAGGGCGCGCGCGGTGTCGCGGGCCTCCTGGTACGGGCTGATCGCCGAGACGATCGTGACCACGTCGTTGCGCGTCAGCAGCTGGGCGACGAGGTAGAAGCGGCGGATGTTCTCGTCGCGGTCTTCCTTGGAGAAGCCGAGGCCCTTGCACAGGCCCATGCGCATGACGTCGCCGTCGAGGTTCTCCATGCGATCGACGCCGCGCTCGCGCAGCTTCTGCGCGACGAGCTGGGCGGTGGTGGTCTTGCCGCTCTGCGAGAGGCCGGTGAACCAGAGGGTGACGCCCTTGTACTGGGAGCTCATTGCGGTGGTGCCTTTCAAGGGGGGAAGCCGAAGCTGACCGGGGAATCGTACACCGACCTGCGCGCCGTGCGACGCAGATGCGTGCCAAAGGGGGGGAATTCGGCGCGGCGCGTCGAATCCCGCACCAACGGGACGCAGCGCGCGGCCGGTACGTTTTCAGCGGGCGGGGTACGCCTCAAGCCAGCTGTACTGCTCGCGCCCGCCCCGGCGCGCGAGGTTGTGAACGACGATGGAGAACCCCATGTTCCGAGATGCCCGAGGTGCCGCGACCGCCTACGACGCGGTGCGCCCGTACGTGGACCGCGCGCTGCATGACGACGAGGTCCGCACCAACGTGTTCCGCGCCTGGAACGCTGCGCGCAAGGTCTACGGCGAGCTCGGCGGCGAAGGCCCGCTCGGCGCGGCGAGCAAGCTGAGCGGCAAGGACAGCGTCCGCGAGGACCTCGACACGACCGTGCAGTCGCTCTCGGAGGCGATCGTGCGCATGAGCGGCAACCAGCCCAAGAAGCGCGGCGGGTGGGGCGTGTTCTTCTTCCTCGCCACGGTGCTGATCGTGCTGTTCAACCCGGCGACGGGCACCGGCACGCGCACGTGGCTCAAGGATCACCTCTTCGGTTCTGAGGAAGAGTTCGACTACACGACCCCCAACTACTGACCAGGGATGACGCGGTGCCGCACCTGATGGAAGATCCCGAAGCACGCGTCGGTGCGGCGCTCGGTGCCGTCGAGGACGACGGCGCCAATGGTCCGTGGGTCGAGGGCTATGGCATCGTCTCGCCCGAGGTCGTGCGCTACGCCGAGGTGCTGCGCGAGACGCCCGGCGCCATCGAACTCGCGATGCGCAACGTGGCGCGGAGCGAGGGCATCGACGTCATCGACGAGGACGCGGCGACGCTGCTGATGCTGCACGCGCGGGCACTGCACCCGCGGCGCGTGCTCGAGGTCGGGACGGGGATCGGGCTGCTCACCCTGCACCTGGCGCGCGCCGTGCCCGAGGACTGCACGATCACGAGCATCGAGGCCGACCCGCTGCGCCAGGCTCAGGCGCATGCCTTCCTGGAGCGTGAGACGTTCGAGTGCGCGGCGGAGCTGCGCCTGGGCGATGCGATCGGGCTGCTGCACGGCGGGGAGTCGCGGGGCGAGTTCGACATGGTCGTGCTGAGCGACCCGCAGGTGCCGCGCCTGGGGATCCTCGACGAGGTGGCGGGCCGCGTCGCGACGGGCGGGCTGCTCGTGGTGCCGTTCGCGCTGCGCGGTGGACGTGTGGCCGTGAACGAACACGTCTGGAACGGCGATGCGATGGTGGAGCAGCAGCGGCTGCTCAACCGCAGGATCGCGATGGATGCCCGATTCGTGGACGTGGTGCTGCTGCCCGTGGGCGATGGGCTGCTGCTCGCGCGGCGACGCTGAGGCAGGTCAGCCGGCGTTGATGCCGGGGCCGTCGATGGCCTCGCGAAGGGTCTCGTCGGTGGGGCGCGGCGTGCGCTCCTGGTCGACCGGTCGCGGGGCCGTGTCGGGAACTGCGTCGAGCACGGAATCCTGCAGGCCGCTGCTGGCGGTGATGTCACTGAAGCCGAGCAGTGCGAGCGGTGCGATGCGCTCTGTGGAGCCGGCGAGCAGGCCGATCGCGACCGCGACCCCGCGCTTCCAGCCGTTCAGGTAGGCGACCGGGTTGGTCGCGGCTCCGTTACCGGGGTGGACCTCGAAGTGCAGGTGCGGGGGCGTGCCCTGTGCGTCGCCGGTGTGGCCGACGAAGCCGATCACGTCGCCGCGCCGCACGCGCACGCCGTCGGCGGCGAGGGGCGAGAACGCGCCCAGGTGCGCGTAGTAGAAGGCATTGCCGAAGCCGTCGTGGAGCCAGAGGCGGTAGCCGCCGATCGTGTTCCAGCCCACGCGCTCGAGGTAGCCATCGGCAACAGCGACGAGCGGCGTGCCTTCGGTCGCGAAGATGTCGGTACCCTGGTGCGGCACGCCGGTGCTCGCGCGCGCGGCGCCCCAGGTGTCGGTGTAGCTGCTCGTGCCGAGGACGGGGAACTGGTAGCCGCCGGCGCTCGCGGAGCCGCCACCGCGGATGCCCACGGGGCGACGCGGGATGACTGCGTCGCCAGGGCGGGGCGTGCCGACCTGGACGGCGGGTGCTGACGCGCCCGGGGTGGCGGAGAGCGGCGGTGGGACGGTATCGGAGCCGGGCTTGGCGTGGGCAACCTCGCGGATACGGCCTTGGCGCACGCCGGCGTCGACGCGACCGATGATCAGCTCCGTGCCGACGGGCAGGTCACCGACGGCGGCGGTGAGGCGAACGTGGGCGATGGCGCCGACGACGCGATGTCGCGGGCCGGTCTGGGCATCGCCGGTGGGCGCGCTTGCGAGCACGGCCTGCTCGTTGACGATCACCGTGCCGATGTCCTCGACGGCGATGCGTTCATTGACGCCGGCTGGGCGGGGCGCACCATCCACGAGCAGTCGCGTACTGGATGCCAGGCGCAGCGAGCCGGCGGCGCGCGCATCGCGGATGCCGGCTGTCGCGGCGAGGGCGCCGCCACGAATCTCGATGCGGCCACCGAACAGGCTGACGGCCTCGATCGCAGTGCGCGAGGCGGCCGAGCGGTCGGCGGGGGCCACGGTCGCATTGGTCGCGACGCGGGTGACGGTGGCGATGCCGGGCAGCTCCCACGTCGCGGAGGCTGCATCCGCATCCTCGAGGCCGCCGGCCACTGGTGTCGCAGCAGCGACTCGCTCGGGGTCGCGGCCCGGGCGGATGACGAGCACGCCGACCGCGTCGGCCTTCACGGCAATGGAGGGGGCGGCGCCCGATGTCGGCTTCGTGTCGGAGAAGCCCACCTGGGCCGCAAGGCCGGCGATCGCGAGGAACGCAACCAGCGCGACGGTGATGGCGGCGATGCGCTGGTGGCACCGGCGCGTGCGCAGATGCCGGTCATGCTCGGCCGTCAACGCAGGGTCGACCACGGACTGCGCGAGCAGGCCCTGGTCGGCGGTGTGTTCGTGTTCAGGAATGATCGGCATGGCGGCAGCGGTCGGCACGGCGCGATCCACGCGCGCGTGCCTCTCCGTCATCGTCGGCTCAGGCTAGCACGGGCTTGAACCCGCCCTGAGCATCCACGATTCACTGCAGCGCCGCGATTACGCCCGCAGCGCGCGGACCTGCTGCTCCAGGAACTCCACGACCGTCGCATCCTGCAGCGTCGTGGTGTCGCCGAGCGTGCGGCCCTCGGCGATGTCCTTGAGCAGGCGCCGCATGATCTTGCCCGAACGGGTCTTGGGGAGCCCGTCGGTGAACAGCAGCAGCTTGGGACGCGCGAACTTGCCGATGCGCTCCCCGACGTGGGCGCCGAGCTCCGCGCGCAGCGCGTCATGCTCGAGGCCGGTATCGGAGTCGTTGAGCGTGACGAATGCGGCGATCGCCTCGCCGGTCAGGTCGTCCTGCATGCCCACGACCGCTGCCTCGGCGACGATCGGGTGTTCCACGAGCGCGCTCTCGACCTCCATCGTGGAGATGCGGTGGCCGGAGACGTTCATCACGTCGTCGACCCGGCCGAGCAGCCAGATGCAGCCGTCCTCGTCGAGCTTGGCGCCGTCGCCGGCGAAGTACAGGCCCTCCCACTTGCTCCAGTAGGTGTCTCGGTAGCGCTCTGGAGCGCCCCAGATGCCGCGGGCCATGCCGGGCCACGGCTGGCGCACGACCAGCAGGCCACCGTGGCCCTTGGGAACCGGCGTGCCCTGTTCGTCCACCACGACCGCGTCGATCCCCGGGATGGGGCGCGTCGCGGAGCCAGGCTTGGTGTGCGTGATGCCCGGCATCGGGGCGATCATGTGGTGACCGGTCTCGGTCTGCCACCAGGTGTCGACGATCGGGCAGCGCTCCCCGCCGATCACGCGGTGGTACCACATCCACGCCTCGGGGTTGATCGGCTCGCCGACCGACCCGAGCAGGCGCAGGCTGGAGAGGTCGTGCGCCTCGGGGTGGTGGTCGCCCCACTTGATGAAGGCGCGGATCGCGGTCGGAGCCGTGTAGAGGATCGTGACGCCATAGCGCTCCACGATCTCCCAGTTGCGGTCCTGCTTGGGCCAGTCGGGCGCGCCCTCGTAGAGCACGCTCGACATGCCGACGGCGAGCGGGCCGTAGACGATGTAGCTGTGCCCGGTGACCCAGCCGATGTCGGCCGCGCACCAGTACACGTCGTCCTGGGGCTTGGCGTCGAACACCATCTCCATGCTCGCCACGACTCCGGTCAGGTAGCCGGCCGTGGTGTGCATGAGGCCCTTGGGCTTGGCTGTCGTGCCCGACGTGTAGAGCAGGTAGAGGAGGTCCTCGCTCGCGACCGGCGTGGGCTCGCGATGCGGGGCCGCCTCCGCCATCAGGTCGTGCCACCAGGCGTCGCGGGCATCGTTCCAGGCAAGCGGGTGGTCGATCTTGTCGCCCATGCGCTGCACCACGACGCAGTGTTCGACGCGGTCGGTGAGGGCCATCGCCTCGTCGGCGAGCTCCTTGAGGCGGACCTGCTTGCCGCGGCGCCAGCCCGCGTCGGCGGTGATCAGGACCTTGCAGTCCGCGTCGTCGATGCGGTCGGCGAGCGACTGCGCGCTGAAGCCCCCGAAGACGATCGAGTGTGCGGCGCCGATGCGCGTGCAGGCGAGCATCGCGGCGGGCAGCTCGATCACCATCGGCATGAAGATGGCGACGCGGTCGCCCTTCTTGACGCCGAGCGAATCCAGGACGTTGGCGAAGCGCTCGGTCAGGTCGAGCAGCTCGGCGTAGGTGTAGGGGCGGCGCTCGCCGTCCTCACCCTCCCAGTGGTAGGCGACCTTGTCGCCGTGCCCGCGGGCGACGTGGCGGTCGAGGCAGTTGGCGCTCACGTTGAGCTCGCCGCCGTCGAACCACTTCGCGAACGGGGCGTCGCTCCAGTCGAGCACCGTCTCGTACGGCGTGATCCAGTCGAGCTTGCCGGCCCAGCGCGCCCACCAGGCCTCGGGGTCGGCAAGCGCTTCGGCGTAGACCGCCTCGTCGCTGAAATTGGCGCGCTCGACGAATGCGGCGGGGGGCGCGAAGGTGCGCTCCTCGTGCATCAGGTTCTCGATCGCGTCGCCGGCGACCGGCGTTGAAGACTCGGACATGTCACCCTCCACGGACGTGCTCACCCAGGTGTGCGCGGGCAGCCCCCCGCCGCGGCGCACCGCGTCATCCTACGACTCCCCGACGATCGCGTGCGATGGGTCGGGTCAGGCGACGACGACGACCGGGACGCCGAACAGCCTCGGCAGCGTCACCATGCGCACGAGCGCGCTGACCGACGAATTGGCCAGGCGCACGCAACCGTGGCTTCGTGCGGTCCCGAGCGCGTCGCGAAGACTGGCGCCGCCGCGACCGTGCAGGCCGACGCGACCCATGCTCGGTACCTGCGGGCTCGTGGCGGTCGTCGCGAGCTGCCACGTGCCCGAGAAATCGGAGGCCTTGCCAGCCACTGCGTCGTACATCGCGAACGGTGCGCCCACCGGCGAACGGGGCGTCGGCGTGGACGGCGCTCCGACCACGACCGCGGCATTCAGCTTGAGTACGGAGCCCGCGTAGACGCGCACGCGGCGGTCGGACAGGTCCACTTCGATCTGCCAGCGCACGCGCTCGGCCGCTACCGAATCGCGCAGCACCCACCCCGCCTTGTTGTTGGCGGGAGCGGGCAGGCGCACCTGCAGCCAGCACGCGTCGCCGATCTGGCGGGCGTCCAGGATCAGGTACCACGCTGCTTGGCTCGAGTGGAGCGTGGTCACGCCGAGCTTGGCCACGCTCACCGACTTGGCATCCGGGAAGCGCCGCGCCACGGTGCCGGTCGAGACGGCATGCGCACGCCAGGCATTGACGCGTGAACGCCACCGGTATGCCACGGCCGGACCGTCGGCGACGTCCGGATGCACGCACGACCCTGCCGGTGGCGGCGTCGGCGTGACCGGCTCATCGACGGTCGCGCCGACGTCAGCGGCACTGGCCGAACCGACCGCTACCGCGAGTGTCAGCAGGGCAGCGGCGCAGGTGCGCCTGATCCGGGATCGTTGCGTCATGGCTGGATCAGCCCGCCAGGACGAGCGACTTGAGCGTCGTCGGGCGGATGCAGACCGCCGCACGTGATGCGGACGAGCCACCGACCGCCGCGGTTGCCACGACGCGGTTCACGACGCACGAGCGACGAGTGACATTCGCGGCACGCATCGTGTAGCGGAAGGTGACGGACTTGCCGGCGCCCAGCGTGGTGATGCGCCAGCACAGCTTGCCGCTGCGGAAGAACGCGCCCTTGGGCTTGGACGTGAATGCAAGTGCGGCGGGAGGCGTGTCGCACACGGTGACATCGCCGACCGTGACGGTGCCCGCGTTGCGGATGGTCACCGTGAAGGTCGTCTGACCGCCGGAACGGATCACGCCCGCGAGGGAACGCTTCGCCGTGCGCAACACCGCGGGTGCGGGGGCAGGCGTCGACAGCGGCGTCACGACCGGGGTCGGATAGATGCCCACGTCGAAGGTCAGGTCGCTGCCGCGCGAGGGGGTCACACACGGGATGCGTGCGTCGCCGTTGCCGGTCGCCACGCCATCAGAATCGTTCGCGTCATCGCCCTGGTCCGCACCCGTGATCGTGTAGCCATCGGGCAGGTCCACGAGGATCACGCAGGGCGTGGAGGGCTCCAGACCACAGACGGTCCAGCGGCCGGATCCATCGGTCGTGGTCGTGCCGAGCACATTGCCGTTCGCATCGGTGACCGTGACCCCGCGGCCGCCGACGGGCACCTCACCTGCGTCCTGCATGCCGTTCTTGTTGGCGTCGACCCAGACGTAGTCGCCCACGCACACGAGCACCTGCTCCAGGTACGTGTAGGTCACGCAGACCCGAGCGTCCGCCTGGGTGTCCCAGTCGAGCGCGAAGTTGCCGGAGAGCGAGTTGGTGGTCGAGGCGACGCCCGATGCCGGGATCGCGACGGTGCCCGAGCCGGACCAGTCAGCCAGGTTCGAGGGGTTGTCGGTCGACTGGTTCGACGTGTTGCCGAACGAGCTCGACCAGCCGCTCGTGCCTGCGTAGTCGAGGATGCCGTCGTATTCGGTGAAGTTCCGGCTCATCGTCCCACCCGGCAGGCTGGCGACCAGCTGCGAGGTTCCCGGCGCCTGGATGCGGACCGAGGCATTGGAGAGCGTGAACGTGTCGGTGCGCGGAGCGGCGTTGCGCGACTCGACCTTGAACTCGCTGCGCATCGCGACGGCCTGCGTGACACGGACGTTGGTCAGCGTGCCGAGCGACGGGTTGAACTTCGGGAGCGACAGGTTCCGGTTCCAGTCCGTGCCACTGGCGTAGGTGTCACACGCCTGGGTGGTCGATGACGTCACCGTGGCCGACGACGCGGTCGACGGTGCGAGCACCATCGCCATGCAGGCGGCGACCAGGACGGTCAGCGAGATGGACATGGACGAGCGCGTGCGAGAGACAGGGAAGGCTGGCATGGACGGAAAGGTACAGACCCCAACGGACTCATGCCATCGAGTGTGAAAAAGCTACTTGTGCAGGCCTTTTCAATCCCGCCGTGGTCTCGATTCGCTACCGATTCCCTCACGTCCCGCGGCGGAGGCTTCGGTCGATTCGCGACCGCCACGGTCGCCGTCGGTAGCGCTGAGCTACCGACCCGCGTCTTCGTCAGTCCGCGTTCGCTACCGGCCGCGAGCCGAGCGGCACCTGCTGCTCCACCGCACGGGTGATGCCGCGCAGCGACTCGGGGTTCTCGACGCTCGAGATGTCGCCGAGGTCGGCGTCAAGGGCCGCGGCTCGCACGGCGCGGCGCACGATCTTGGCGCTGCGGGTCTTGGGCAGCGACTTGACGAACACCACCTGGCTCGGCCGGAAGGCCTTGCCGAGGCGCTCGCCGACCATGTCCACGATCACCTGGCGCAGGCGATCGGAGGCGCGCTTGCCGGGCGCCATGATGCAGAGCACCCAGACGCTCTCGCCCTTGACCGCGTCCGGTACGCCGATCGCAGCCGCCTCCGCCACGCTCTCGTGGTCGACGGCGATCGACTCGTACTCGGCCGGCCCGATGCGCTTGCCCGCCACGTTGATCGTGTCGTCGGAGCGCCCGTGCAGGTACCACATGCCGTCGGCGTCGATCGACGCCCAGTCGCCGTGCTTCCACACGCCGGGCCACGTCTTGAAGTAGGTGTCCAGGTAGCGCTCGCGCCCACCCTCACCGAAGAACCCGCGCGTCTGGCCGGGCCACGGCTTGGTGCAGACCAGCTCACCGACGCCGTCACCCGGGCCGAGGCGCTCACCCGTGCGCGGGTCCCAGACCTCCACCGACATGCCGAAGCACGGCTTGCCGAGCGAGCCGGGCTTGAGCGGCGTGAGCGGGGTGGGTGACAGGAAGCAGGCGCCGACCTCGGTGCCGCCGGACAGGTTGATGATCGGCGCCTTGCCCTTGCCGACCACGTCGTTGAGCCAGTGCCACGGCTCGGGGTTCCACGGCTCGCCCGTCGAGCCGAAGATGCGCAGCGACGACAGGTCGGAGGCGTGCACGTGCTCGTCGCCCTGCTGGCGCAGCGCGCGGATCAGCGTGGGTGAGACGCCGAGGATCGTGATCCCGTGGCGCTCCACCAGGCGCCAGAGCCGGCCGGGATCGGGGTAGTCGGGGGCGCCCTCGAACAGCACGAGCGTGCCGCCGCTCGCGTGCGTGCCGATGCACTCCCACGGGCCCATGATCCAGCCCATGTCGGTGACCCAGTGCATCACGTCGCGGCTGGTGACATCGGTCTGGAAATGCGCCTCCTCGGCGATCTTCACGAGCAGGCCGGCGTGCACGTGAACGGCGGCCTTCGGTGTGCCGGTCGTGCCGGAGGTGTAGGCCAGCAGCACGGGGTGCTCGCTGTCGACGGCGAGCGGCGCGCGACCCGGATCGGCGTCGGCGAGAGCCTCGTGCCAGAACACGTCGCGGCCGGCCTGCATCGGCACGTCGATGCCGAGGCGGCGCCACACGATCACGTGCTCGACGCTCGGCACCTGGGCGAGGGCGGCATCGACGGTCTGCTTCATCGGCACCTGCTTGGAGCGTCGCAGCGTGCCGTCGGCGCAGATCATCGCCTTGGCGTTGCAGTGCGCGAGGCGCTGGGCGATCGCATCGGCGGCGAAACCGGAGAACACCGGGACCGCCATCGCACCGATGGCGGCGCAGGCATAGAGCGCCACGACGACCTCGGGCACCATCGGCAGGTAGATGCCGACCGCGTCCCCGGGGCCGATGCCGCGCTTGGCGAGGGCGTCGGCGAGCATTGCGACGTCGCGCTTGAGGTCGGCGTAGGTGAGGCGGCGCTGGCCCTCGTCCTCGCCCTCCCAGATGATCGCGCAGTGGGTCGCATGGCGGCCGCGGGCGTGCTTGAAAACGCAGTCATTGGCGAGGTTGAGCTTGCCGCCGACGAACCACTTCGGGAACTCGGGCTCGGAGTCGTCGAGCACCTTGGTGTAGGGGCTCAGGAACTCGATCTTCAGGTGCTTGACCATGGCGTCCCAGAACCACTCGGGTTCCTCCTGGGAGCGTCGCAGCAGCTCGTCCGGATCTTTCAGGCCGTGCTGCTTCAGGAAGCTGAACAGGTTCGATCGCTGCACCGTGGCGGCGTCGGGCTTCCAGGCGAATGCTGCGTGCGGGGTCACGTCGGTCGTGCTCATGCACTCGATCCTACTTGCGAGCGCAAGCGAATTCGCTGCTCGTGACAGAATCCCGGCATGGATACCGACGCTCCCACCACGCCTCCCGCCCTGCCGACCGAGCTCGCCGGCATCGACGCGAACTCGCTCGTGCTGCTGCTCGACGTGGACGGGGTGCTCGCCCCGATCGTGGACGACCCGGCTGCTGCGGCGGTCCCGGCAGAGACGGTGGCGCTCGTGCAGCGCGCCGTGGACGAGTGCGCGCTTGTGGGGATCGTCACGGGGCGCGGCCTCGAGCGGGCGATGGAGATGGTGCCGGTGCGTGGCGCCTGGTACGCGGCGCTGCACGGCGCGCGGATCGTCTCACCCGACGGCGTCGAGGACGTGTGCGAGGTGACCGGCGGGGCGCGTGAGCACGTGGAGGTCGCCGCGACCCTCGCGCAGACGGTCGGCTGGGCCTATGAGGACAAGGGCGCGACGGTCACCATCCACTTCCGCCAGCGCGGCAACCTCGGCCAGCGCGTGGATCCGGTCCACGTGAAGGCGCAGCTGATGACCGTGCTCAACCCGCTCAAGGTGGAGGTGCACGATGCCAAGCAGGTGCTCGAGGTCAAGCCCAAGGGCGCCCGTACCAAGGGCGACGCGGTGCGTCTGCTGAGCGAGGCAGCCGGCGATGCGGCGAAGGCGGTCGTCTTCGTGGGCGACGACCTCACCGACCTCGATGGCTTCCGCACGATCGACGAGCTGCGCGAGGGCGGCTCCCAGCTGCGCTTCGTGAAGGTCGCGGTTGGCGGCGACGAAGCGCCGGCAGCGCTGGTCGAGGCCGCAGACGTGGTGGTCCCGGGCGAATCGGCCGTCGCACCACTGCTGCGCGCGCTGCTCGACGCCTGACGGTCGGTCTCCGGACGGTTCGCCGTCGTTCGAGGCCCCGCGTGGGCTTCTCGACCCATTCGTCGTCGATATCCTTCACGATCCGGCTCGAGCTGGTCGATGGACTCCCCACGTGCACGCGAGGCCATCCCCACATCGATCCCGGCTGTCCTTCATGGCGTTCGTGGTCGTGACGGTCCTGATGCTCGTCGCGCCGGCGAGCGCCGCCGCGCTGACCGTCTCCGGATTCGCCCAGGCCGACGAGGCAACCCCGACCGCTGCCGTCTGGGCGGCCTGCAACGGCTCGACGGCGAACGTGTCGTTGTCGTTCGAGGGCGGCGCGAAGCAGAGCACGACGTGCGACCCGACGACCGGTGCGTTCAGCTTCACCACGACCTTCGCCTCCGCCGACGGGCACGTGGCGATCTTCCTGGACCCGGCGACGCCGGGCAGCCGAGGCGTGACCTACACCCGCAACGCCGACACGACGACGAGCATCGCCGGGGTCCGCGTGACCCTCGGGCGGGTACGTGTCCGCTCCGAATCCGGTCGTTCGGTGACCGCCCGCGGCATCGACCTCTACGACTCGGCGCAGGACCCAGACATCCCCGTGGCATCCGCGGGCGCGGACCTCACGGTTGCGGCGGGCGCGGAGCTGCACGTCGATGCTGGCAACGCATTCCTCCCCGGCGGTGACGTCGCCAGCCCGGCCGTGCACCTGGAAGGCACGTGGGTCGGCTGGCCGATGCAGCGACTACGCATCACCGGCGGCGGCAGCGGCACCGACTGCACCGATCCGGCGACGATGCGGCCGCTCTGCATCAGCGGCGCCGGCAAGCTTGAGGCATGGCCCAGCCACATCACCAGCTTCACCGGCACGACCGACATGCGCCTGCAGTCAGCCACGTTCGGGCGCCTCGAGCTGCAGCCGGCAGGGGCGGGCTGGCCCACGGTGATCCCCACCGCCGACGTCTCGGCGTCCGCGGTCCTGCTCGGCGACGGCACCAACCCGGTGACGCTCTCGATCCTGGGCACCCCGACGATCCGCTCGTGGGGCGACCTGACCGTCGCGGCCGGCGCGACCCTCGAGGGAACGAGCGCCAGCACGGTGCATGTGCGTGGGTCGCTGGCGGGTGCCGGTACCGTGGACCTGTCGGGCGGTGCCCTGCTCGAGCACGAGCCCAACAAGTTCGTGGCGATGATCGGCACGACGGCTGGCGGGCCGGCGTGGGCCATCGATTCGCTGCGCATCGACGACAGCTACCCTGCCACGTTCGGCATCGCCGGCGGACAGAGCTACAACGCAACGGGAACGGCGCAGGACCGCGGCGAGGCGATCGCGCGGGCTGCGGACGGTTCGTACTACACGGCTGGCAAGATCGGGCTCAACGGCGGCGACTTCGCGGTCCGCAAGTACACCGCGACGGGTGGCCTCGATGGCGCCTGGGGCTCCAGTGGGATGGTGAGCTGGAACTCCGCGGGCACCCAGGTCGACTACGCGGCGGCAGTCGTCGTCGACGAAGCCGGCAACGTCTACGCGGGCGGCGTCTCGAACGACGGCACGGTCTCGGACTGGGTAGTCCGCAAGTACTCGTCGGCCGGCATCCTCGACGGCAGCTGGGGAACCGGCGGCATGCTCACCTACAACACGGGCGTGAACAGCACCGACCGCGTGTACCAGATGGGACTCGACGCGGACCGCAACCTGTACGTGCTCGGTACGAGCTACACGGGCGGCACTGGCCAGGACATGCACCTTCGCAAGTACACGGCGAGCGGGACGCTCGACACCACGTGGGGGACGAGCGGATCGATCACCTACAACTCGCCAGCCAACGGGGCCGACCTCTACGCCGGGTTGCTCATCAATCCCGACCGGAGCGTCATCGTCTGCGGCCAGCAGGACACCAACGGCTTCGACTGGACGATCCGCAAGTACTCGCCGGTCGGTGGCCTCGACCTCACCTTCGGCAGCTCCGGCAGCATCACCTACAACAGCGCCGCCGCCAACGCTGACATCTGCACCTCGCTCGTGCGGGCGCGCGACGGCAGCTTCTACGCCCTCGGATACGTCGGGACCAATGCAACCGACTCGGCGATCCGCAAATACTCCGCCGCAGGAGTCCTCGACAACACCTACGGCACGAGCGGGATGTTCGTCTACAACTCCGGCGGCACCACGCAACAGGACGTGTTCTACCGCGGCATGCTCGACCAGCACGACAACCTCGTCGTCACCGGCTATCAGCAGAGCAACGGGTTCGACTGGACGGTGGGGCGGGTCACGCCGGCCGGCCAGTGGGACACGACCTTCGCGGGCGGCGCCGGCTTCCTCGCCTACAACACGGGCGCGACCACCACCGACGCGCCACGCGGCGTCGCGCTTGACCTGGAAGGCAACATTACGGTCGTCGGCTACATCAACGCCAACGGCAACGACTGGGCGATCCGGCAGTGGGACGCCGCGGGCAACGCCGCCGACGGCACGGCGGGCACCCCCTCCACGAGCCGGGTGACAGCAGGCACCTCGCCGCTCTCGTTCGGCGACCTGACGCTCGGTACCGTGAGCGACCTCGCCAGCACGACCCTCGACTTGGAGACCAATGATCGCGTGGTGGACGTCGACCGCGACCTGGCGATCACCACGCGAGGCGCGCTCACCGCGTCCTCCACCGCGTCGCTCACCGTGGGTGGCAGCTTCACGCGCGACGGCACCTTCACCCCTGGCATGGGTACGGTGACCTTCGACGATGCGAGCCGCATCAGCACGATCAGCTCGACCGGGGCGACCAGCTTCGCCGGGCTGACCGTGGCGACGCCTGCGAAGGAGCTGCGCTTCGACAACGTCGACCAGACCAACGTGACCGGCGCGCTCACGATCACCGGCAACGGCTGCAGCGCGGCTGGACGGGTGCGGCTCCAGTCAGACCTCGCGGGGCAGCGATTCGAACTCAACGCGACCGGCGCGAAGTCGATCACGGCGGCTGACATCGCCGATTCGAGCGCGATCACGGCAGCTGCCGCGACCAGCTCCGTCAGCGGTGGCAACAATCTGGGCTGGACGATCACGAGCTGTCCTCCGACGGCCGCCAGCATGGCGCAGTGGCGGGCGAACGGGACCACGCCGATCACCTTCGGGTCGTGGACGACGGATGGCAACGCCACCAACCTGGTCCTCGGTTTCCAGGTCGCGGACGGCGACGGCAGCGAGACGCTCACGCCGTGGGTCGAGGTGCGGCCCACGGGAACGCCGTTCTCGATCGCCTGCGGCACCGCCAGCGCAGGCATCACGTTCAGCGGCGCGGCCGTGGCTGCACCCACCGCCGGCTCTGCGTACGCCGCGACGGTGAACGTCACCGGCCTCGCCCTCGCCACCCAGTACCACTGGCGCGCGTGCGCCCGGGATTCGACGGGGGTGTCGGGTGCGTGGATCGACACCGCGCGCATGGTCGACTTCGGCGTGACCAACGGGCCGGTGGCGGCTGCGCTGACACCGGCCGATGGTGCGTGGGTGACGAGCCGGACACCGACGCTCACCGCGCGCTACGACGATCCGCAGCTCGACCAGGGGACCGTCACCTTCGAGGCGTGCTCCACCAACGCCGCCAGCCCGTGGTCAACCAACTGTGGCGCCAGCTACCTGACGGGTACGTCGCGAGCTGACCTGATGAGCGGCACAAACGGGAGCTGGGCTCCGAACGCTGCGTTGACCGAGGGCGGTACCTACTACTGGCGGCTGCGAGCGACCGACGTGACCGCATCGACGGGTCCGTTCTCGGCCGCGTGGATGTTCCGCGTCGACTCCATCGCCCCGATCGTGCCCGCCAACGCACGCTCGATCCGTCGCGGCCTCGGATCCATCGAGATCGCATGGGACGCATCGACCGACGGTGGAAGCGGCAGCGTGACCTACGACGTCGAGACCTCGCTCGATGGCGCATCCTGGACGCTCGCCTGCGACGACACGACCGAGCTGACGTGCCTGAGCAACGGGCTCGGCGGCGCGCAGAAGCTGTTCTTCCGGATCCGCGCGTCGGACGCGGCAGGCAATGTCAGCAGCTGGAGCTACACCGACGATTCCACCCAGACGGCGTACTACCTGCGCACGACGGTCGCGTCCGGGCTGCTGGGCTCGGCGCCGAACCGCCGGGCGACGCCACCGCCGGTCGGTATCGGCAACACGGGCACCAAGGTTGCTCACGGCGGGGCGGCAGGCTGGTACCTGGTGCGGCCCGCCGCGACCACGAGCGCGGTGGATTCGGCGTCGGAGCCCGCGGGCGCGGGCAGCCTCGGCGGGACGGTCGCGACGCCCGCACCCTTCACGACCAGCGGGGCGGGATGGATCGTCGATGACTACGCCGGCAAGAGCGTTGCCGCAGGACCGGTCCAGATCGTCGCCGACGTGGTCTCCTCCCATGCGGCTGGAACGGGCTCGCTCCACTGCCGCGTCTGGCGCGTGGCGACCAGCGCCGGCACGATCACGAGCGCGACTTTCCTGGGCAAGCAGACGCTCGTCGCGGACGCGGTCAACGGCAAGGCGTCCGTCCAGACCTGCGACGTGGCGGGCCTGCCGGCGACGTACACGTTCGGCGCGGGCGAGGCCCTCTACGTCGAGCTGTGGCTGCAGGTGACCAACGGCGGTCCCGCCAGCTCTATGCTTTCGCTCACCGCGGAGGATGCATCGAGCTACCTCGCGGCGGGCACGCCGGGCACGCCGCCGAACCTCCCGACGTTGGTCACGCCGCTCAGCGCTGCCATCACGAGCGCGGCCCCGACGCTGGTCGCGGGGTACTCCCACCCGTCGAGCACCTCCGGGACACTCGAGTTCCAGGTCGGCACCACGTCGGGCTTCACCACGATCGTCGAGAGCGGGACGAGTGCGACCATCTCCACCGGGACGAATGGCAGCGCGACGATCCAGGGCGCGCTGACGGCAGGCACCACGTACTGGTTCCGCGCACGCGCAGAGGATTCCTTCGGAAGGCAGAGCGCCTGGACGGCAGGGCGCTCGTTCGTCGTCGACGTCGGACCCAACACGCCGACCAACGCCACGCCGGCCCCAGCGTCCTCGTTCGCGACGACGACGCCGACGCTGACGGCATCCGCCTTCAGCGACCCGACCGCTGGCGACGCCCATGGCGGGACGCAGTGGCAGATCCGCACGACGACCGGGAGCTTCGCCTCGCCCATCGCGGATTACGTGTCGACCACGGCGCTCACCAGCTGGACGGTGGCGCCGCCGCTCGGTCCGTCCGGGTATTCGTGGCGTGTCCGGTACCGCGACTCGTACGGGGCGTGGAGTTCGTGGTCCGCGGAGACGACGTTCACCGTGACGGGACCCGGTGTCACGCTGGCGGTGGATTCCGCAACCGTCGCACTCGGCCTCTCGATCCCCGGTGCAGACGTCGTCGGCAGCACCACGGCGACGCTCACGACCGCCAATGCAACGGGATACACACTCTTCGCGACCGACGGGTCCGACACGACCGGCCCGGAATGCACCTGCGGCGGGACGGTCGCCGACTGGAGTGGGACCGACGCGGCGCCGAGCGTGTGGGCCGCAGGGACGAGCGGTGGGTTCGGGATGACCGTCCGCGACGCGGGCGGCGGCCGACTGGCCAAGTGGGGCGCGGGTACCGGCACCGCGACGAGCGACTTCGTGAACAACCGGTACGCCGGCGTGCGAGGTGGCACGTCGACGACCCTCCACTCGCGCGCGAGCGCAGTGAGCGGCGACGTGGTCCAACTCGGCTACCGCGTCAACCCGACGTCGACCACACCCGCCGGCGCTTACACCGACACCATCACCTTGACCGCAGTGGCCAACCCGTAGCGAAGCTCAGCAACAGTCGAGGTGGCCGCGCCAGGCGTCGACGCCCTGCTTAACCGCGACGCCCGCCATGAGCAGCGCGGCGACCGGATCCAGCCACCAGATGCCCCACGCAGCGTTCGCGACGAGGCCGATCAGCAGGGCCGTTGCCATATAGGCACAGAGCAGGTTCTGCTGGCCCTCGCCCTTGGTGGCGGAGGAACCGAGCTCTCGGGCGACCGCGATCTTGGCTCGCCCGAGCAGCGGCATCGAGATCATGCAGGCGACCGCCAAGGCGATGCCGACCAGACTCTCCTCGGGGCGCTCCCGATCCAGCAGGGCGCCGATCGCCTCGTACGAGATGTACGGCGCGAGCAGGAAGAACTGGGCGGAGACGAGGCGCTGCGCGATCCGCTCGGCCGACACCGAATCGATGCGGTGCTCCTGGAAGCGCCACACGATCACGAGGCTCGCCATGCCCTCGATCAGGCTGCCCAGGCCGAAGCCGACGAGCGCCCAGGACATCGCCGCAATACCCGCCGTGATGCCGACGATCGCTTCGCCGCCGACCAGCACGAAGCTGGCCCATGACAGGTGGCGCGCGCGGCGAGCGAGCTGGCGGCGACGGGTAGGCGCCACGAGCGTTCCAAGCGCGACGGAGGTCGCTGGCGCGCTGGTCGAGCAGCAGGCGTCGGCGCAGGTGTCGGTGGGGGCGGACATCGGTTCCATCGTACCGTGAGGTCCGGCCGGGGGCGCCCGTTGGCCGCTTCCGGCCGATCAGGGTGGCACAGCACGGCCTCCGGTGCCGAAGTACAGGTAACGGGGCATACGTCTCGTGCCGATCACCCATGCCATGAGCGAACTGCAGCAGCCATCCACCCGTCCCATCGCGCCCACACAGGCGCCGGGGACCGTCACACCGTCGACCGACGGTGCGGCCGAGGTGTACCGTCGCGCGGTGGAGGCCAAGCCCACGGGCTTCAGCGAGGATCCGATCGGGGCGATGGCGCAGGCCGTCGACAAGATCGGCCGCGCAGCCGGTCACATGCTCACGGGCAAGGCGGCCGAGGGCCGCGACGGACTCGAGAGCGGCGAGGCGCGCCTGAAGGCTGCGATCGCCGAGATGCGAGCGAACCCGGGTTCGCTCGAAGCGAAGCAGAAGGCGCTCCTCGCGGGCGTCGGCCTGCTCGAGCAGATGCAGGGCCTGGCCCCCAACGACCCGCGCCGCCTGAGCGTCTCCAAGTTCGTCGTCGGGCTGGCCAACCAGCTCGGCGCCAACGGCCTGCCGCTCAACGCGGGCGGGATCGACCTGCGCGGCATGCTGCGCCTCGCGGCGCAGGTGCTCTCGCGCTTCGGCACCCCGCAGGACATGCAGGCGGCCTTCAGCCTCGAATCGCTGCTCAAGGCATCGCTGCCGCCGTCGAGCGCGCAGGCAGTGGCGCTGCGCGACGAGCTGATGCAGCGCTTCGGGCTCTCGCAGGGCGCGCGGGCCGTGCTCGCATCGGGCTGGGCAGTTCGCATCGCCAACCCGGGTGAGGTTCCCAAGCTCGACATGAGCGCGCGCACGCTCATCCTCGATGCCACCCAGGAGAACCCCTCGCTCGGTGTGCTGGCACGTGCCTACTGGCAGGACCAGTCGATGCGGGCGCCTGCCGAGCGCGACGGATTCATGGAAGCCTTCCGCAAGGTGGCGAGCCAGTCCACGATGGGCGGGCTCAGCCGCAAGTACCGCGAGGTCCGCGACCACGCTCGTCGCGAGCTGCAGCAAGGTCGTATCGGCGTGCTCGGGGCCACGGCCCAGGCGCCCAGCGGGGCGATCGGTGCCACGACGGACGAGAGCGCCGACATGTTCGCGTCGCTCGCCTCGTTCAGCCGCGTGGGTGAAGGTGGCGAGCTCCCCGGCGAGCTGCGCGCGCCGCTCGAGCGCTTCTACGCGCCGCGCTGATCCTCCGGCGTTCCCCTTGGGGCGTTCAGACGAGTTTGTGCGGTCATAGGGCCACTAACTCGACTTAATCCACGAAGAGACGAAGGGCCGCCAGCCCGGAGGCTGACGACCCTTCGCGAC